>JAIEPV010000195.1 GCA_019748215.1 Hyphomicrobium sp. | reverse complement strand
ATCATCAAAGGCATCGACGACTTCTCTGCTATGCCGTCGCACGCCTTCTTCCTGTGCCTCATCTATCCCGTGATCGGCATCATTTTGTACCGGCTCGCGTTCGGCTATGGCGTGCTGCCACTGATCTATCCGTTCGTCACCGGGTTCGCTCTTGTTGGTCCCGCCGCCGCCATCGGCCTCTATGAACTCAGCCGCCGCCGCGAACGCGGCCTGGCAGTCTCCGTCGCGAAGGCTTTGGAGGTTCGCAATTCGCCGTCCATCGGCGCCATCATGCGGCTTGGCAGCGTGCTGGCCGTGCTGTTTTTTGGCTGGCTCTACACCGCGCAAACGATTTACACGCAGCACTTCGGGCCAACGCCGCCCACGTCGCTCGAACAGTTCTTTAGCGACGTGACAACCACGGACGCTGGCCGCCAATTGATGATCGTCGGCAATCTCGTCGGACTACTGTTCGCAGTGGTCGTGCTGGCAATCAGCACGGTGTCGTTCCCGATGCTGGTTGATCGCAATATCGGCGCGGCGGTTGCGGTTCGCACATCTCTCCGCGCGGCGATCGAAAACCCCATCGTCATTGCGAGTTGGGGCATCGTCGTCGTCACGAGCTTGCTGTTGGGGTCGCTGCCGATGTTCGTCGGCTTGACCGTGGTGCTGCCCGTCCTCGGCCACACCACATGGCATCTCTATCGCAAGCTCGTCGCCGATTGAGGCCGCACAGTCCGGCTGGCGCTCTAGCCGTTTTCTTTGTCGCATTTTCTGACGACGAACCGGGATCCACTTCGTCGGAAAACGCTCTCTACGCGGCAGCCATCGGGCAGAAAATACCAGCCGGCCTGTAAGCCGGGTTCTGTCTGGAGCCGCGCCTTACAGCAACGTCTCCGCGACGGCCATTCATCTGGGACGCCTGTCGCCAAGCGCCTCGTGCAATCAACCCGGGTGGGAAACGTGATGACGCGCCTCGCGGCAGCGGTTGCCCGCTCCGCGCGCCCACCCCTATTTGATCTTGCTCCCGGTGAGGTTTGCCCTGCCGCGAACGTTGCCGCCCGCGCGGTGCGCTCTTACCGCACCGTTTCACCCTTACCGCGATTGCGCCCGAAGGCTGGCCGCGGCGGTTTGTTTTCTGTGGCACTTTCTCTAGGGTCACCCCCGGCGGCCGTTAGCCGCCACCGTGTCGTCATGGAGCCCGGACTTTCCTCCACCGAACGCTTTGCTTGGCGACCTTTAGGGTGCGCCTTCGCCACAACGTAATCCGGCAGCGGCCGTCCAGCCGGCTGGTCGGCAACTTAAAGAACGCTCAGTGCTCGCGGTCAAGGCTAACTCGCAACCATCCCGCCTGCGCGCTGTGTCCGCCGGAAAAACCGCGTCACTCAACACGGCTGGCTCATTTGCAATCGGTCGCATCCTGAATGCTTAATGGCGGCCAGCGGCCTCACTTCGCTGAGCAACTTCCTTTGGAGACACTTCCCCCTCCGCCAGCAGCGCATTGACACACCGCGTCGACAGTTTTTCGCCGGCCGCCCGCATGCAGGACCGGACTTCCGGACTGTTGGGATCAAAGGCGCGGCAATGCGCGTAGTAGTCCCTTGCGCACGCAAACTTGACGCGCGCGCTCGATGCCTCGCTGCCACTCGATGCTGCGAGCGCTACAGCACATACAGCGGTACCCACGGCCACAATTGAGAATGAAGATCTTGCCCACTGGGATCGTTCGGCCATTGCAACCTCCGTGTGCCTCTCGCAGTGAAGAGGCGATCAACCACGCGTTGCTTCTGATTTACCGGGGACGCTGAACAGTTCGTTAGCGAAGCAACGCAGTGAAGCACTCAATTGAGTGAGCCACATAACTGCAACGAATGAAACCGAATTCCGGTTTCGTTAGCGCATCCATTTGGTCGCTTAACGCCGTGTTTCGGCCGTCGCGTTTATGGTCCGCGTGGTGATAAATGCGGAGAAAAAATCGATCTCAGCGCCGCGCGCGATCGGCATTGATCGCCTCGGCCCACCCCTTCACCGTCTCAAGTCCGCGGGCGCCCAGAAAATTTGTGCCGTCGAGATCGGCGCCCGTAACGTCGGCGTCGGTCAAGTCTGCGCCTGAAAAATCGGCATTCGACAAATCGGCGCCCGCCAGATTGGCGCGGCGCAAATCGGCTCCGGTGAAGCGCGAGAACCACAGCACCGCGCGAGTTAAATCCGCGCCCTGCAGCCGCGCTCCAGAAAAATCGCACGACTTCAAAACATTTCGCGACAGCGTCTGCAGCGTCCCTTGGCCGGGCCGCCCTTCGAGCGGGCTGAAGTTGGCGCGCGTCAAATCGGCGCCGCGAAAATCAGCGCCAGAGAGATCGGCCTGAACGTGAATTGCCGTCAAATTCGCCCCTGCAAACAATGGGGCGTCTGACAGTTTCGACGACGAATCGCCGTAAATCGTCGGCCGCAGGATAGTCGCCCCGGTCAAATTCGCGCCGGATAAATTTGCGCGGATCAGCACCGTCCGGTCGAGCCGCGTGTTCGATAGATCAACACCCGAAAGATTTGATCCGGTGAAGTCAGCCCCGTAAAAATCCGAGCGCGCCAAGGTTGCGCCTTTGAAATCCAGGTCTGATAGGTCGAGATAGGTCAGGTCATGGCCAGAAAAATCAACGCGCTCGCCGGGCTTTGCGGTGAACAAGGCCTGAGTCACCTGATACGCCGTAAAATCGGCATCCGGCGAAACCGGACCGATCGCCTCGGCCATCGCCACGGACGCCGTGATCGTCGCGATGATTAGGCCAAACAGAGCTAGGTAATTGAGTTTCATAGGCTGACCGCGTTTTCCGACCGCTAAAATTGACCTCAGATGAGATCATGCACCAGTCGCAAAGCGCGGGGATAAGTATTTTTTCGCATGGGGCCCGCACCGCATTTCGGGCCCGTCCCGCGTGCCGCAGGCGCACAATCGACTCACCGCACGTGCGACGCTGGCCTGACAGGCACGGACTGCCCGCCACCGCTCACAGCCGTCGTTCGGCAGGCGTGGTAAATATCCAGCGCCGGATCGTAGACGCGGGTTGCCACGTCGAGCACGCCCAGAACCGAGTGGAAAAGATGATCGTGGCTGATGCTGGCATCCGCTGATTTTTGCAGGCACGCGTGATCGAGCATCACCCGCTCCTCGAACCCCGGTGACAGCCAGGTCAGCATCGGGATGTGCGTTTGCTGGCTCGGCGCAATCGCAAACGGCATCCCGTGCAGATACAGATTGCGTTCACCAAGGCTCTCGCCGTGATCAGACAGGTAGATCATGGCGGCATCGACATTGAGGGTCGACGCGCCGTCAAGCGTATCGATCAGCTGCGCCAGTACGTGATCGGTGTAGTGGATGGTGTTGTCGTAGGCGTTGATCAGCTCTTGCGGTGTGCAGCGGCTGAACTCGATCTCCCTGCACACCGGCTGGAAAACGGCGAAGGTAGCCGGAACGCGCTTCCAATAGGCCGGACCATGACTGCCCATCATGTGCAAAACCAACACCGTATCGCGCGACAGCGTTGCGATCTGCTCGCGCAGACCATCGAGCAAGACGTCGTCATGCGTTTCGTCTGTCATCGCGCTGGTGTCGCGCGCCTGCGTGCTCAGGTTTTGGGTGACAATGCGAGCGCACACACCTTTGCAGCCAGATTGATTGTCCCGCCAGATCACGTCGAACCCGGCGCGGCGCAAGACGTCCAGCAGGTTTTCGCGCAGCGCTGCTGCCGGAACTGAAAAGTTCGCCCACCCGAGTCCTGAAAACATGCACGGCACCGAGTGCGCCGTATCGGTGCTGCACGACGAGGCATTCGGATAATTCACGAGGCCGCTGATCTCAGCCAATCGAGGGGTCGTTGGCCGCGCGTAGCCGTTCAAACTGAACTGTTCGGCCCGCGCCGACTCACCGACGACGATCACGAACAGCCGAGGCCGCAGATTGCCGCCAGCACTCGGTCGCCGGACGGCATCGTCGCCATAGCTCTGCAATGGAGCGGCTATGGTTCGGCGCTGTTGGTTGGCGTAGTGCAGCAATCCTGAAATCACATTGGCCGGCGTCAGCGCCATACGCACCTCTTTGTGCTCGCGCAACACCGACAAAAAGTTTCCAAAAAACGGATAGGCAAGAATGCCCAGCAATGGCAGCACAACAGCGCTCGTCTTAAATGCCGCGACGATACGGTCGCGCAACGGCCGCGGCTGCCACGGCACGAACCACAGAGCGACCGCCGGCAGAACTCCGAGGACCAAGACGTACACGATCAGGCTGGCCGAAATCAGATCGCCGGCTTCGCGCGTGTCGGTCTCGATCGCATTGCGGATCATGCTGCCGTCGATGATGATGCCATATTGCCCCATGAAATAACTGGCAGCGGCCGTCACCGGCAGCACGACGGCCATCACGACGCGAAACACGGGCCGATGGGCGATGATCATCAAGATCATCGCATTGCATGCAACCACGCCGACGACCGCAACGGCGAGAAACAGCCAATCACTGATGCCATTCGGTTCGACCGCTCGATAGAATCGAAGCCAGAACGGACTGTTAAGCGCCAGCGCCATCCAAACGGACGCAGCGACGACGATGGTTTCTGTTTTCAATGCACGCATTCAGCGGCGATCCATCATTCGCACGTTATTGCGATCGGCATAGGCGCTCAAAACGGATATCCGTCAAGCAAGCGCCGCCGTACCCGGCATTTGGCCGGCTGCGGCAAGCACGCGGGCGAGGGTCATCTCCGTCGATGCATCGAGCCGCCCATCGACGCGTTGCTGGCGGAAATGCAATTGAAATGCCCGCAGGATTTTGCTCGTCGCATCATCAAGGCATCCACTGAACGGAGCATCGTAGCCAAACCGCCGCAGCTTCTCCTGCGCCGCCGTTACACGATGATCGAGGCTACCGAATTCCAATCCGATGTCATCAGACCGAATCGGTGCAGCGCGAACATGAAGCCCGATGCCGGCTGCTGCCATCTGCGACCAGTCGAATTTTTCACCGGGATCGACTTTGCGCTCAGGCGCGATATCGGAATGCGCCAGCACGGCATCTGGCGCCAGCGCATGGCGATCAACAATATCGCGGCTCAGCGCCATGACGCCGCGCATCTGTTCAGCGGAAAAGTCCGGATAGCCGTGTGCATGACCGGGATTTTGAATCTCGATCCCGATCGAGCACGAATTGATATCGGTTTCGCCGCGCCAGTACGACACGCCAGCATGCCACGCGCGCAGTCCCTCCGGCACCATTTGTGTGATCGCTCCGTGATCGTCGACGACGTAGTGGCACGAGACCTGGCTTTCGGCACGCGCCAGCCAATCGATTGCCTTTTCCGCTGACGACATGCCGGTGTAGTGCAGGATGAGCAGGGAAATGCGTCGCGTACCCCGCCGCGCTTCGACATTGGCCGCAGGCCGGACCTGCGACACGGTTCGGCTATCGGCAACGAACGTCACGTGCTTCGCTCCAGCTCGCGCGCCGTACGTTGACCGCGATCGATCAGCACTGCCTCATAGGCCGACGTGATCGCCGCCAGACGTCGTTCGGCGGCCGCCAGAAATTCCGGCGGTACGCCTTTGGCAACCAGCGCATCCGGGTGATGCTGTTTCACCAGTTCGCGATACCGCGACTTGATGTCGGGATCGCTCGCGTCCGGTGCCACGTCGAGAACTTCGTAGGGGCTGTCGGGATCGACGACGAACGCGCGGCGGATGCAGCGAAACGCGCAATCAGAAAACCCGAGGATTTTCGCCACCTCGGCGAGATAGGTGTCTTCGGCCGGGTGCAGCACGCCGTCGGCGGTGGCGATGTGAAACAGGCATTCGAGCACCGACGTCTTGAGGTCGGCATCGTCGGCGAGCAGGCGGGCGATGCTTTCGGCGTACGTCTCAAAACCAGCAACATCCTGGCTGGCCAATGCGTACAGCCGCCGCACATTGGCCATTTCACGGTCCGGCACGGCGAACTGCTGCTCGAAGGCATGTGCTTCGACCTCGGTCGAAACGCCGTCCGCCTTACTCATCTTGGCCGACAAACCGACGACCGCGATCGTGAAGGCAATGCTCGATGACGCCGAGCGCTCGCCGCGTGGTTCATCGAGGCCGAGGCTGGATTTCAATTGGTCGATGGCGCCGCGAAGGCCGCCGCCTTCACTCAAGCCAAGGGCGTATTTTACAGCGTGCCAGGCCATCGCAAGTCCGTCGCTAGAGTGCTTCCGGAAAAGTGGAAACCGGTTTTCCGAGAAGAAGCACGACAAAACTAAGAGGTCGAGTGCTTCCGCAAAAGTGGAAACCGGGTTCCCTAAAAGAAGCACGACAAAACTAAGAGCTAGGGTTGATCCATCGGTCCGCTAAAAACACACAGACTTTAGCGGCAGCCGCGTCCAAGCGCGATCGCGTTGACGATTGCCGACCAGCTTAGCCGACGATGTTCTTTGGCGCGCCTAAATTTATCGACATCAAAAACGCCACCTCGCGGGGTCAATCGGCGGCCTATTTGCAGATCCGCATCAAGCCATCGCGACCGTGACGAGCGAGATCCATGTGGAAGTGGTCGGCGTGATTGGAATCGTAGTTCGGGCCGAGAACCGTCGTGAAGTTTTCGCAAGCTCCATCGTGGACCGAGCGCAAGAATGCACGCTCGCGGGCGGTGCCGTTCCAGCCGCCTTTGACCGTGATCCGCTCGCCGCTTTCCAGCGTGAAAATCGAGATGTCGACAGCGTTGGCATACCCATGTTCCGACAAACGGGCACCGGAAACATGATTCATGGCCCGGCAGGCATAGGACGCAGCGACCGTCAGTTCGATGACTGACTGGCCCAAATGGGCCCGCGCCGCAGGCTCGACGACATCACGCACCCAGCGATCGACCTGCGGGATCATTGGGCAGCGCAGCATGGCGGCCGGCCGCAACGCCACGCGACCTCCGTCCGCTGCCGACATTTCAAAGGGAGCTTCGGCGCCGCACGTACTCGGTCCATTCAGTGCCGAGCGGCCGCGCAGAAATGTCGTTTGCCGCACTGACCCAGACGCCATGCAGGCGCGCTCTTCAGCGGCGCGCCATGGTTCATCCTTGGCGACGAAAACGGTGTCGCCTCCGGTGGCGCAGCCCCATAGCGCTAACCCCGAGACAATCAGGGCGGCGATTGAAACCGCAAACCGGGCATGACGCACAACCATAGGCGGGGACGCTACCCTCGTTAGGCTTAATGCTGAGTAAAGGTCCCCAAACCAAAGCGATCTTGCGCGCCGTTTCAGGCTGATTTGCGTTGCGCATTGGGCGGGCCGGCGGCGGCAGTAGAAATCGCAGTGTCCGTCAAGGAAACAGTTAGACAAGCGTGACGGACAACGATCGCCAGCGCCTGACTTCACTCTCCAAGGGATTTGTATATGCACGCGGCTGCAAATGTTGCTGCGTCACATGGCAGAGCTACCGTTGTGCATCTCGACGTATCTTGGCTTCCAGGCCCAGCTTTCGGACGAGTGGCGATGACGTGGTTCGAAGCCCCGCCATCTCAGGCTTGCGAATTCTCGACGTCGTCGAGGAAGCGCGCGGCCTCGGCTTTGAAGGTCCGGTCACCGACGGCTTTCATGTGTTCGCGACCGGCAATCGTGAAGGCGCGTGCCGTCGGCATCAAGTCAGCCAGCGCCGACGCCGACCCTCCGATCACGTCGTGCTCGCCGACGGCCACCAGCACCGGGCACGCGAGTTGGCCAATCATCTCGGCCGAAATTTTGGCGCGCGACGACCTGATGCACGCAGCCAGCGCCCGCAGATCGCTGTTCGTGTGCTCGGCGAAAGCGCGGAATGTTCGCGCGGTCGGATTGGTCACGTCATCGATCGACTTTGCCTCCAGCGCGACCGCGATCGGTCCGGTGCCGGCCATGCCGCGCACCATGTTGATGCCAAGGCCGCCGAACACCAGGCTCGCCACACGGTCGCGATGCGCCAGCGCCAAAAACGCGGCAATGCGCGAGCCCATCGAGTAGCCGACGACGTGGGCCTTTTCGACGCCAAGATGATCGAGCAGGCGGCGAGCGTCTTCCGCCATGAGTGGCGCGCCGTAGTCGGCCAAGTCGTAGAGCTTGGCACTGGCGCCATGTCCCCGGTTGTCGATGGCGATGACGCGGCGACCGCCGCTCGCCAACACCTCGACCCACCCGGTCGCAACCCAGTTCATCGCGATATTCGACGCGAAACCGTGGATCAAAAGCACCGGCAAGCCCACTGTCGCGCGATGTGGCTCGTCAACGTCCCGACGCTCGCCGTCGGCAACGATCCTATCCAAATAGGCAATCCGCACGCCATCACTGTCAAAAAACTGTGGTTCGCTCATCTCACGTCCGTTTTTCTGAAGCACAGACGCCTCGCTTGAAACACTGCATCGGACAGACCCTGCGGCGACATGTTGACGTCAGTCCCCTACCATTGATGCGCCGGGCGCGGTACCGTCCTGGCACTCGACTGAAGCCGGTTCGCATCTCAGCAACGGACGTCATCATGGCAGGCGCATTCATTCCCCATTTCGCCAACGACAGCGGCGCCGAGCGCATTTTCATCGGCGTTAAAGAGTTCAATTGCATGGGCGCGCGACCGCCGTTCGACCACCCCCACGTGTATCTGGATATGGGCCAAGATGGGCAAATCATCTGTCCCTATTGCTCGACCCTGTTCATCCACGATGGCCGCTTGGCGGCGACCGAGAGCGACCCAAAGAACAGCCTCGTCGCAGACGCGGCGTGAGCCGATGGCCGCCGAAGGTGAGCGAGGCAGTCCGTTGCCGGTCGCAATCGCAGGTGGCGGCATCGGCGGATTGACGGCCGCCATCGCACTCGCCCGTCGCGGCATTGCCTCGCATGTCCACGAACGCCGCGACGCCTTTTCCGAAGACGGCGCCGGTATTCAGATCGGCCCGAACGGCAGCCGCATTTTGCGCCAGCTTGGCATTGCCGACGCGCTTTTGCCAAACGTCTCGGCACCCGAGAGCATCGTCGTGCACAATGGCCAGACCGGCCGAACCATCACAGAATTGCCGCTCGGCGACTGGATCGCGCAACGGCACGGCTCTCCTTACTGGACGGTGCAGCGGACGCACCTGCATGCAGCCCTCCTTAAAACCGCGCGCAACGAGCCGCTCGTCACATTGAGCACCGGTTCGACCATCATGGCGTTCGAGACATCCGTCGATAGGCTATCGGCCATCCATGCCAGCGGCTCGCGACACGCGGCGCTGGCGCTGATCGCCGCCGATGGATTGTGGTCAGCTCTGCGACCGGCAATCGCATCGCCGTGCGCTCCGAAACCAGTTGGCAAATCGGCGTATCGGACACTGGTCTCCATCGACAATCTTCCTTCAAATCTTCAGCCCAACAGTGTGCACGTGTGGCTGTCGCCGGGCTCGCATACCGTCCACTATCCGGTCAGTGCCGGGCGTGAAATTGCTGTCGTCGTCATCGTCAGCGATGCGCAGTCTGTGCAGACCTGGAGCGCGCCCGCTGCCCGAGACACGCTGCTCGACCTCACCCGTGACTTTGCCCACGACCTCAAAACTCTTATCGCCAACGCTGAGGCATGGCGGATGTGGTCACTCCATACAATGCCGCCGCTTCTCAACTGGACCAGCGGCCGAGCCGCGCTCCTCGGCGATGCCGCGCACCCAATTCTGCCGTTCCTCGCGCAAGGTGGCGTGCTCGCCCTAGAAGATAGCGTCGTGCTCGCGCGCCTGATGTCGGCATATCCCACCAACATCCCGCAAGCCTTGCAGCTCTACCAGTCAGCGCGGATGACGCGGACTGCGCGCGTTGCTGCGTCTTCGATAAGCAACGGCCGAGCTTATCAGTTGGGCGGATTGCCCGCCGCCGCCCGTAATGGACTGTTGAAATCTATGCCCGGCGTGAGCGTGATGCGCCACTACGATTGGCTTTATGGCTGGCGCGACGCAACGTGAGACTTCGCCCTCATCGTCACTGCTGTTTCGCCTTCGCTCGCTTGGCGCGATAAAGGCGAATGCGGGCTTCTATCTTCGGCCATGTTCGCACGACCCATCGGCGCACCGGATCGACGTCGATGGCCAGCAGCATTATGCCGAGCGGCAACATCCAGATGCCAAGTAAAGGCAAAAACGAAAAGACGCCGCCGACAACCAATATCAGCGCGAGCGGAACCCGCACCCAGATCATTTCCGGTCGCACGACCCAAGCGACCGCAACCGCGATGCGTTGCGGCAGCGATAAGTTCAATCGCTCGAGCAGCCGGTCGAACTTTTGCTGCACCTGCTGGTCACTCGGCGGGACAATAACTGGCTCGGCTGTTGGCATCTCATCCATGAGCAATCCTGTTTCGTCCCTGGTTCACCCGCGCCTTATTCAGCTGACGCGCGGTCGTGACGCTATATGAATTAGCTTGGTCAGCCATGCCGATACAATGACGCACTCCGCCGAGCAAAACGCCCGGCCAAACGTATTTCTTCCATGTGGAACTCGCGTCCCCCGCTAAGCGTTGCTTGGTCTGGTAATTTAATGGCCCGTTCCGGAGTTTGCGCACATGCTGCTGCTCGTCATGCATTTAGGTCTCGTCGCCAGTTGTGCCGCCATTATCGGCATGTTGATTTTGTCGGAACGCACCGAGCGGTCGGACAAATTGGCATCAAAACCAAGGCCAGGAACCAAGTCGGACACGCCGCGTTTTTTCTCGGTACTGCCAGCCAGTACGTTGAAGCTCGGGAGCGTGACATGAAAATCGCAAATTTGAACGATCTGTTTCTGCATACGCTGCAGGACATTTACTACGCAGAAAAGCAAATTCTCAAAGCTTTACCGAAGATGATCAAAGCCGCTGATTCAGACACCTTGTCAAAAGCCTTCACGGCGCATTTGACCGAGAGCAAGGAGCACGTGGTGCGGCTCGAGAACGTCTTTAAAATGGCCGGCGCGAAAGCCAAAGGCGAGACGTGTCCTGCTATCGACGGCATCCTCAAAGAAGCTGACGAATTGATGACTGAAATCAAGGATCCCGATACACGCGACGCGGCCATGATCGCCGCAGCACAGGCAGTCGAACATTACGAAATTACGAGATATGGCACGCTCGTTTCGTGGGCGACGTTGCTCGGCATGGCCGACGCCAGCAACGTTCTCGGCCAGACATTGAAGGAAGAGCATTCAGCCGACGCCAAGCTTACAAAGCTTGCTGAAAGTCGGCTCAACAAAGAAGCAGCCGCGTAATATCGGTGCGCTCCTTGGCGATGATGCCCCCGGCGATCCCGGGGGCAATTTCCATTTTTTCAACAGCATCTGTCGCGGCAATCGAAAGCGCGCCAGTCAAAGTAGTGCTGGTGAGAGGTGTAACCTCGAACCGCAACCCGCGCATTCCGGCCGGCTCTCGGAACGAGAGTTGGAACGCGACATATAAATCTGGTGACGCGCCGAATAAAACTGGTGCGGACGGAGGGACTCGAACCCTCACGCTCTTTCGAACTCAGGATTTTAAGTCCTGTGTGTCTACCATTCCACCACGTCCGCACGCCGCTGCCCTTATGGCCTGGGTTAGCGGATACGGCAACGCCCGACGATATGGTGCGGCGAAATTTTTAAGTCGGCCTTGTCTCGGTCGGCAGCAGTGCGGCTCGTAACAGGAAATATAGCACGAATGCGTTCGTGAGGTGCCACAACGGGTGAGTGCCGCGCACGGACCCAAACACTTCTGTCCAGCCGCAAACTTCAAAATCAAAGGCGCGAAATGCCAACGAAATCGCGAGAGCTGCGGTTGCTGCCGAGATCCATCTTGCGGCTGGATGTCGGGTGATCAAAACGCCGGTTGCTAAAATGGCCAGGGCGACGAGCGCTGGACCATAGGCGAGCGATCCATTCAGGCAGGCGCGGCCTGCTCCGGCAGTGATCGGCATCCAACTCAGGTCACAAGTCGCCGCGCTCATCGTGCGGAACGAAAAAATAAACAGAGCGACACTTGCAATGACGGCCAGCCAAGGCGCTGAAAGAAATCGACGTAGCGCAAAGATCATGTAGGCGACCATAAAAACGCCGATCGGCGCGGTATCCGCCACGGCTGCCCAACGCGTTGCAAAGGTATGAAATAGAAAACTGCCGATGCCGATCGCCGCGACGAGCGCTATCAACATCCACTCGATTGCGTTTGAACGGCGGTGTCGACGTGCGAAGATCGCAGCCGCACCAGCCGCAACGATAAATGCGACATTGGAAACCGCGTTGAAGGGTTCGGCCCAAAACGATGGTTCGAGGCCACGCTCACAATAATTGAAAAGCTGCTGAGACCATGTCACGGCTCACCTCAGCTTCAATCGAGCCGCGCTCCGGTCGACGTCTTGGTGGAGTGCTCCACCGCCATGCCATCGGGCGCGGCAGCCGACGATGCATTCAACATCAGCTTCCGTAGCTCGTTGGGATCATCGACGTCAATCGTGTGCGGATACTTCGGATCCTTGCCGACAAACCTGGTCAGCACATCGCCCTGTGAATTCATGAAAAGTGTTCGTGGCACATAGGTGCCATCGGGCGAGAACGCCCCGTTCGTCATCTTGTCGGCGTCCGCATCGACCAGGATCATGACGAATTTCTTCGACGCTGCCACCACGCCCGCATCTTTAAATACTTCGCGATAGCGCTTGCATGCCGAACACCAAGGCGCATGAAAAACCATGATCGCCGTCTTGCCCGACGTCGATGCTTCGTAAATTCCGCTTTTAATATCTCGCCAATTGATCTCGGCACCGTTCCACGCGTCGGCCAGATCTGGCGATTTCGCGCTGACCGGCATGATGTTCAGCAAAACGCCGGCTACGAGGGCAAGCAATCTCATCATAGGGAACGGTTCCAACTGCGGTGATCGGCGGCAACAGCTCTGATTATTGATTGATCGCGTCGCGCTGACAAGCTCATGGCGGGAGCGTTGAGCATCCCAACGATGTAAAAAAGCGCCCCAGAACATTACGATTTTGTCAGACAACGCCACTGCACCAACCGGTGATCACTCGATCACAAAAGCTCACGAAATGAGCGGCGATCGCCACGGCAACGTGTCTGGCATTTAAGCGCTGCCAGCCCTATCTCCACATCAGACGCGGTGATCATCTCGAGCGCCGCTTAATGTATAAACAGGAGCCTCCCATGAAGCTTTGGACAAAACCAGCCGTTCGCGAGCAGGAAGTTGGCCTCGAGGTCACCAGCTATATGCCAGCGGAAATCGATCTAATCTAACGCTGCGCCAGTTTGCCATCGACGAAGGCAACTTCGTCAGACCGGTCAGCTCTCTGGCCGCCCCCGGCAACAAAGACATAAATTCAAAAAATTTCGAGGAGACGATGATGATCCGCAAATTTGTCCTGACATCGCTTTCAGTTGCAGCGCTCTCGGCGCCGGCATTCGCCGAAACGGCCGCGCCCGCTGGAACGAACGATGCCGCTGCACAGAAGGCAGTTCTGGCTGAGACGGGCGCCGCTTTGGAAGCTCGACAGCATCTCGTGCGTCAGGGCTATCTCAATGTGTCGCCGCTCAATCAGGATGGCAGCGGCCGCTGGGTCGGAACGGCATCTAAAGACGGCAAAACCGTCATCATCGCCATCGATCTTCGCCACGCCGAACCCAAGATCGAGATCAACTAATTTTCTGACCCGTGAAACACGTCGCGGTGGCCGACTTTCCCCGTGCTGCCGAAACTGGCGCCCGTTCCAAAAGAACGGGCGCTTTTTTTTATACGCGACCAGCCGTCGATCACGCACGACCGCCGCATAGTCACAAGCGCGTGTGGTCAACGAAACCCGAGAAACACTCCGATCTGTGCTGGCGTAATCGATAACAGGTTGGGCAATACGACGGTTTCGATCCCGTGCTGCTCCATCGGGGAAAGACACCTCATTCAGATTTACGTCGCTCTACTCGCCAACTGAAAATCTAGCATTCGTCAAAAATCGACTTCAACAAATAACCTAGGAAGGAAATCCATCATGATCCGCAATCTCATCCTCGCAACGCTTGCCACCGCCGCTCTCGCAACTCCGGCTCTTGCGAAAAACTCTTTGCCGGTTGGCGCCTATGGCGTCCCTGCTCAAAACGCTTTCCTCGCTGACGCCAGCGCATCGCGTGAAGCTCACCAGCACTTGGTTCGCCAGGGTTATGCCAACGTCTCGCAGCTGATCCGGAACGAAGAAGGCCAGTGGGTCGGCACAGCATCAAAGGACGGCAAGACCGTCATCGTCGGCATCAATCTGCCAGACCGCAGCGTCGCTCCGCAGATCAACTAAGCGGGTGGCAAACGTCGGCAACCGACACCCTACAAAAACGAATGATCGCCGCAGCAAAAACGCCCGTTCGACGCGAACGGGCGTTTTGTGTGTCGGCGGCCTGTAACCATCGCGCGGTGAGCGGCGTAGTAGAAATCAGACACATCAACAAAACTGAACTTTTGATATTTTCAGCGGGATGCCCATGCGCAGTTTTTTTAGGTCCGTCGCTTCATCCTTCGTGTTGCTGATCGGCGCAGCCGCAGCCCATGCGCAGGTGCCGTTGAAACTGACGGCGGCCGATGGCGTCACGGTTTACGGCAACACCTACGCCGCAACGGTCCCGGCAAAAGCGACGGTCCTGCTGTTCCACCAAGCCGCATCCAATGCGGGAGAATACAGCTCCATCGCGCCGATGCTCGTCAAGATGGGCTATGATGTCATTGCCATCGACCAGCGTTCCGGCGGCGTAAGATTTGGCCAAAGCAACCAAACCGTGAAAGCACTCGGCGGATCGAGCGACTATCTCGACGCTCTCCCCGATCTCGAAGCGGCTCTGGCGCATGCGCGCAAAACCGCGCCCGACAAGCCTGTCATCATTTGGGGGTCCAGTTATTCGGCGGCGCTTGTCTTTCTGCTAGCTGCCCAGCATCCGAGCGACGTTGCGGCCGTGCTGGCATTTTCGCCCGGCGAGTATTTGGGTCGAGCTTCCGTGGCCGATGCTGCACATAAAATCAAAGCACCCGTGTTCGTCACATCGGCCTCCGACGATGGCGAAATTCAAGCGGCCAAGGCCATTCTTGCAGCGACCTCGGCGAACGTTCGCGATCAATACATACCAAAATCCGGCGTGCACGGCTCGTCGACACTTCGCGAAGACAGCAACCCGAGCGGTGCTGCCGCCGGCTGGGCCGCCGTGACGGCGTTCCTCGCCAAGTTGCCGAGCAAATAACGTAACGCAGATCGCATGGCATGGACTGAGCGCCGACAGCGCTCAGTCTTTTTTCACGTCCGGCACGATGACGCGAATGCTCAGTTCGCGAAGCTGCTTGGGCGAGACTTCGCTCGGCGCGCCCATCAGCAAATCGTTGGCCTGCTGGTTCATCGGAAACAGCGAAATTTCGCGCAGGTTTTTTGCGCCAACCAGCAGCATCACCATGCGGTCGATCCCGGCCGCCATTCCGCCATGCGGCGGCGCGCCATACTGGAACGCCCGATAAAGACCACCGAAGCGCGTTTCGACATCGGTCTGCGTCAGCCCGGTGATCTCGAACGCCTTGACCATCGTCTCCGGCACGTGATTTCGCACCGAGCCCGACGCGATCTCGAAGCCGTTGCAGACGATGTCGTATTGATAGGCTTTGATCTTGATGAAGTCGTCGTTGCTCTTGGCGGCGTCGAGCGCGGCGGCTCCGCCCTGCGGCATCGAGAATGGGTTGTGCGAGAAATCGATTTTCTTTTCGTCGTCGTTCCATTCGTAGAACGGGAAATCAACGATCCAGGCGAGCGCAAATCGGTTTTCGTCGATCAATTTTAGCTCTTGCCCGGCGCGATCACGCGCGAGCCCGGCGAACTTGTAAAACTTCGCCGGATCACCGGCCGTGAAAAACACCGCGTCGCCGACCTTGAGGCCAAGTTGATCGCGAATGGCGGTTGTGCGCCCCGGTCCGATATTTTTGGCGACCGGCCCAGCGCCGCCCTCTTCGCCCTCACGCCAGAACACATAGCCAAGCCCCGGCTGGCCTTCACCCTGGGCCCACGAATTCATCCGATCGCAGAAGGCGCGCGATCCCCCTGTCGGCGCGGGGATGGCCCACACCCGCACTTTGGGATCTTTCTCGATCATCCCGGCAAACACCTTGAAGCCGGATCCACGGAAATGCTCCGTCACGTCCTGCATTTCTATCGGGTTGCGCAGATCGGGTTTGTCGGAGCCGTATTTTGCAATCGCAGTCTCCCACGGAATGCGCGGCCAGCCATTGGTCACCGGCTTGCCATCGGCAAATTCTTCGAGCACGCCGGTGATCACCGGCTCCATCGTCTGGAACACATCTTCCTGTTCGACGAAGCTCATTTCGACGTCGAGCTGATAGAACTCACCCGGCAAGCGGTCGGCGCGCGGGTCTTCATCGCGAAAACACGGCGCGATCTGAAAATAGCGATCGAAGCCCGACACCATCAACAGCTGCTTGTACTGCTGCGGCGCTTGCGGCAGCGCGTAGAACTTTCCGGCATGTATGCGCGACGGCACGAGAAAATCGCGCGCGCCTTCGGGCGATGACGCCGTCAGGATCGGTGTCGAGAATTCGAAAAAGCCGGCCTCCGTCATGCGCCGGCGGATCGACGCCGTAATGGCGAGGCGCTTCATAATGTTGGCGTGCAGCGTCTCGCGGCGCAGATCAAGGAAGCGATACTGCAGACGCAAATCTTCCGGATAGTCGGGTTCCCCGAACACCGGGATCGGCAATTCCTTGGCCGCCGACAGCACTTCGATTTCGGTGGCGTAGATTTCGATGTCGCCCGTTGGCAGATCGGCATTGGTCGTGCCAGCCGGCCGGTCGCGAACGAGGCCGTCGATGCGGATCACCCATTCCGAGCGCACGGCTTCGGCGGATTTAAAGGCAGGGCTGTCGGGGTCGGCGACGACTTGCGTGATGCCATAGTGGTCGCGCACGTCGACGAACAGCACGCCGCCATGATCGCGGACGCGATGAACCCAGCCAGACAGCCGCGCGGTTGTGCCGACATCGCTCTGGCGAAGCGCGCCGCAGGTGGCCGAGCGATAACGATGCAGTTTGGCGCCGGATTTGGCCATAGATAGTGGCTCAGACATGGCCTCTCGCCTCGATCAGATTATAAAGGAAATCGACGCGGAAAAGCGCATGCTCGCCCCTGAAAGTCAAGGCAACCGGCCCGCCGCTTTGGATCGCCAGCGCGACGCTTGGCGCCCGTCACCCGCTCTCTATCGTCATCCGCTCCAGCCGCCCGGCCCAGGCCGCGCCACGCGACACTGACAGCCTTGGTTCACCGATTCGCATAGGCGACAACGCCATCGCCATGCGCTATAGCCGAGCCGGCATGAACGTCATCACAACGACCCCCGACCTGCGCTCCCTGTGCGAAACCCTTGGCGCCGCCGACTTCGTAACGGTCGACACCGAGTTTCTGCGCGAGCAAACATTCTGGCCGCAGCTCTGCCTCATCCAGCTTGCCGGCCCGGGCGGTGAAGCCGTCGTCGATCCGATGGCCGGTGGCTTGGATCTCGCGCCCTTTTACGAGTTGATGGGCAACGAGCGTGTCACCAAGGTTTTCCACGCCGCGCGACAGGATATCGAAATCGTTGTCGGCAAAGCCGGTATCGTGCCGACGCCGGTGTTCGACACCCAAGTCGCCGCCATGGTATGCGGCTTCGGCGAGAGCATAAGCTACGTCAACCTCGTCAAGAAGATCAACGGCGCGGACATTGATAAGTCATCCCGCTTCACCGATTGGAGCCGCCGCCCGCTGTCGGAAAAGCAGCTCGATTATGCGCTCGGCGACGTCACGCATCTGCGCGACGTGTACATTCACCTGCGCACTGAACTTGGCAAATCCGGGCGGGCGAAGTGGCTTGAAGAAGAAATGTCGATCCTCACCAATCCATCGACCTACGACACTGCTCCGGAAAATGCCTGGCAGCGCCTGAAGCTCCGGGTGAAGGGCCGCAAATCCCTTGCCGTGCTCATCGAACTGGCAGCCTGGCGCGAACGCCTGGCGCAATCGCAGGACGTCCCGCGCGGACGCATTCTGCGCGACGATGCGCTTTACGACATCGCCAACCAGATGCCCTCAACGACCGACGCGCTTGGCCAATTGCGGACGCTCTCGGACGGTTTCGCCCGCTCGTCGCGCGCCAAAGATATCATCGATGTGGTCAAGGCCGGCCTCGCGCGTGATCCCAAATCATTGCCGAAAGTCGAGCGCGCCGAAGCGCTTTCAGCCGAAGCAACCGCCACGCTCGAACTGCTGAAAGTGCTGCTGAAATCCGCCGCCGCCGAGCATGGTGTCGCCCCGCGCATCATCGCTGACAGCGACGATCTGGAACAGCTTGCCACCCTGGAAGAGCCCGACATCTTGGCGCTGACCGGCTGGCGCAGATCACTGTTCGGCGAGGCGGCGCTAAAACTGAAGCGCGGCGAGCTGGCATTGACGCTGGTCAAAGGCGAAGTCCGCGCCGTTCCGACCAACATCGGCGAATGACCTGCAACGCGACAATCGCGGCGCTTATTTGCGGCCCGGATCGTAGGCGTTCTTCTGGCGCCATTCGGAAAAAAAGTACGACAGGCTGTCATCGACATCGCTCGGCAAGACAATGCGCACGGTAACGAGTTCGTCGCCGTGACCGCCCGCCTTGGTGCGCACACCTTTGCCCTTCAGCCGGAAAATTTTGCCCGAGCTGGTGCCCTTCGGCATGGTCAAATGCACGCGGCCGGACGGCGTCGGCACTTCGATGCGGCCGCCCAGCACCGCTTCATCGATTGTGATCGGCAGATCGAGCAGAATGTCGTCGCCCTGGCGCTTGAAATCAGTGTGCGGCTTGATTTTGATTTCAACGAGCGCGTCACCGTCTTCGATGCCGCCGACGCCGGGCGCACCTTTGCCTTTGAGACGCAGCACCTGCCCGTCGCTCACGCCTTCTGGCACGGCGAGATCGAGCACCCCGCCTTCCGGCAGCGTGACGCGTTTCTTCACCCCGGAAATCGCTTCAAGAAATTCGATTTCGAGCGAATAGCGCAAATCCGTGCCGCGCGCGGGGCCGCCAAAACCGTCGCGACGCCCGCCACCTACGCCGCCAAACGCGTCGGAAAAAACATTGGCGAACGAAAATTCATCGAACCCGCTCTGGTCTCGTGCACGCCCGGCGCCGGCCGGCCGGCCGCCGCCACCTTGGCCGCCGGGACGCCCAGCCCATGACGGGCGGCGCGGATCGCCCTTCGAGTCGATTTCGCCAGCGTCATAGGCCCGCCGCTTATCGGCATCGCCGAGAATATCATTGGCGGCTGTGATTTTCTTGAAGCGCTCGACCGCCGCCTTGTTGCCGGGGTTCACGTCGGGATGATTGGCTTTGGCAAGATTGCGAAATGCGCGCCGGATCTCGTCGTCCGAGGCGCGTCGGGGCACGCCTAGAATGTCATAAAGATCGTCAGCCATTGAGATTGTCTTCGTCCGTCGCGTTATAATTCAGACATGATATCACAGGCGCAGGGCGCAACCGTGCGGGGGTAGTCTAGCAGAACTTCGGCGCGCGGGTGCAGCTCTCGTTGCAGGCGGCCGCCTTGGTTGGGGATGGCGCCGTTCGAGCCGGCGTTCCCGACGGACGATCCGAGGCATTTGCCGCCTATCGGACAATCACCACGATCGGCTTTTTGCCAAGCAGCTCAGCCAGACCCTCGAACCGCCGCCGCAGGCGTTCGCCATCCAGCCCGGCATGCGCCTTCGGAATCGAAAGCACGATTTTTCCCGGCTCATAGGAGAGCGTGGTCTCATCGATGACGCCCGGCATCCCGATCGAGAGCATATGCGCCGTTCTGACCGCCGCGCCGATAATACGCGCCCGCCGCTGCACGCGCCGGCTGACGAGATTGCGCAGCCGCTCGGCCATGGCGTCGGTGCTTTGCTCGGCCGTATCGTGGCGATAATAAACCGCGAGCGCGAGAAAAATCCGCCCCGCATGATCGACGCCGCCGAGACCGGCCTGCGCGATCTTGTTCAAGCTCTGCTCGCCGCGATAGTCGGGATGCGCCCGCCAGCCGACATCGGACAGCAAGCAAGCGGCGTGCCGCAGCCGGCGCTCGTCATCGGTTTCTTCGAGGTCTGGGTGGTCGAAAATTTGGTCTGTCCAGCGAAACAGCTCGTGGGCGTGCTCGACCGAACGCGAGCGCAGCGCCGCGTAGTCTTCGCAGAAACTCAGCAGCGGATCGCGGCGGCGTTCATGCGGCGAGAGTAAGCCGTAAATCAAACCTTCGCGAATGCCGAACACCGAGAAGATGACACTGCGCGGCTGCATCTGGCGCAGCAGACGTTCGAGCACCAGCGCTCCATACGGCACGACTTCGCGGCGCGCGCGCGCGACATGCGCCAATCCTGGCAGATCGGTCAGTTTCTTGGCTCGACGGACGCTTTCGGCGAAATCCTGAGCTTCCTTGCCCGGCAGTTTGTAGCCATGCATGACGCGCAGCGGATAGTGCGCGCCTTCCATGTGCATTTTCGCAAGTGCTCGCCACGTGCCGCCGACCGCGTAAAACGTCCGGCCCGCGCCTTGTTTGACCCACGGCAAACTAGCGATGGCCTCATCGGTCATTTCGAGCGCTTTTTCGAGCTTATTGCCGGTCGTATCGATCAGCCGCAGGCCGCCGAGCGGCAGTGTCGATGCCTGCTTGAGCTTGTCGCGTTCGAGATCGATCAGCTCGAGACTGCCGCCGCCTAAGTCGCCGGCGATGCCGTTGGCGTCGATGAAGCCCATCATGATGCCTTGCGCGGCGAGGCGAGCTTCTTTCTCACCCGACAAAATATCGATGGCGCACCCGGCTGCTTTCTCGCCGCGCTGAATAAACTCCTTGCCGTTCTTCGCTTCCCGCACGGCCGCCGTGGCGATGGCTTTGACGTTTTTAACGCGCAGCACGCGGGTGATGGCACGAAACCGCGACAGCGCCGCCAACGCCCGCTCGATTGCCTCGTCGCTGAGACTGCCGGTGGTCGCGACCGCGCGGCCAAGTCCGCACAAAACTTTTTCATTGAACAGCGGCGTCGGCGCCCGCACCGCGCCCTCATAGACGACCAAACGCACCGAGTTCGAACCGATATCGATGATGGCGATTGGCTCAAGCTCGTTCGTTCGCGCCGGGCTCGCGAAGAGGTCCTTTAGTCGAGTCACGGATGGGTCCTTCGCGCAGTCATCACATCAGGAGGGGTCGCCAAAGCGCGGCGGGTAGTGCGTCTTCAAAGATTGACCGCGCCCAGACAGCGACGGGTTGGTCATGAAATATTTATGCGCGTTGAAGGGCTCTTCATCGGCAGTAGCGCGGATGCGCGTGCTGCTGCCATCAGCATTGATCCGCCAGCTTTGCTCGTTGTCTTTCAGGTTGGCCACCATGATCTGGTTGAGGATCTGCTCGTGTACGGTGGCGTTCTTGATCGGGCACAGCGCCTCAACGCGGCGATCGAGGTTGCGCGGCATCATATCGGCCGAGCTGATGTAGACGGCAGCATGTGGCGACGGCAGCGATTCGCCGTTACCGAAGCAATAAATGCGCGCATGCTCCAGAAATCGCCCGATAACGCTTTTGACGCGGATATTTTCAGACAGGCCCGCAATTCCAGGCCGCAGGCAACACACGCCGCGGACCACAAGATCGACCGGTACGCCAGCGTTGCTGGCGTCATACAGCGCCGAAATGATCTGGGAGTCGACCAGCGCATTCATCTTCATCCAAATGCCGGACGGCTTGCCGGCTTTGGCGTTTTTTATTTCATCAGCGATGTGCGTCATGATCCGGCTGCGAATGCCGTGCGGGCTGGCGGCCATGCATTCGAGTTCCGCTGGTTCACCATAGCCGGTGACGAAATTCAAGATCCGCGTCACGTCGCGGGCAATGTCAGGGTCGGTCGTGAACAGCGACAGGTCGGTATACACGCGCGCCGTCTGCGGATGATAATTGCCGGTGCCGATGTGACAGTACGTCATCAGCTCGGTGCCCTCGCGGCGCACCACAAGGCCGAGCTTGGCGTGTGTCTTGAGCTCAGTGAACCCGTAGACGACATGCACGCCGGCGCTTTCCAAGTCGCGGGCCCAGCGGATGTTGGCTGCTTCGTCAAAGCGAGCCTTAAGCTCAACCACCGCCGTCACCGACTTGCCGGCTTCAACCGCTTCCTTCAACGCCTGAATGATCGGGCTGTCGCGCGACGTGCGATACAGCGTCCATTTGATCGCCATGACGTTTGGATCGGCGACGGCCTGGCGCAAGTACTGCACGACGACGTCGAAGCTTTCATAAGGGTGATGAACGACGATGTCCTTCTTGCGGATGGCTGCAAAGCAATCGCCGCTGAATTCACGGATACGCTCGGGAAAGCGGATCGGAAACGGTTTGAACAGCAAATCGGGCCGGTCGTTGACGATCAGCTGCGCTGTATCGGCCAGCGCTAGGATGCCATCTTTGACGAACACGCTCTCGTCACGCACTTCGAGTTCTTCGATGACGAACTTGCGCATGCGCTCCGGCATGCGGGCTTCGAGTTCGAGGCGGATCACGTTGCCGCGACGCCGGCGCTTCAACTGGCTCTCGTAGGAACGCACCAGATCTTCCGCTTCTTCCAGCAACTCGATGTCGCTATCGCGTAGCACCCGAAAGGCGCCCTGGCTCTTGATGTCAAAGCCGGTGAACAGTTCGGTCAAAAACATGCCGATCATGTATTCGAGCTGCATGAAGCGGAGGTCTTTGGGTTTCGCCGGGTCGGCTTCGAGGCGGATAAAGCGCTCGAGTTGACCGGGCACGGGAATGAGCCCCATCATCGGTTTGCGATCGGTTCGCCGCACCATTTCGACGACGATCGTAAAGCCCTTGTTCAGAATGAACGGAAACGGATGTGCCGGGTCGGCCGCGATCGGCGTCAGGATCGGGAAGACGTGCGTCATGAAAAGTTTTTCGAGCCAATCGCGATCGGTCGCGCTGACATCCTCGGGCTGCACGACATAGACGCCGGTCTCGGCAAGCTCTGCCTTCAGCTCGAGCCAGGTGGCTTGCTTTTCCGCAACCAGCTTGGCGGCAAACTTGTTGATCGCGGCGAGTTGCTGCATCGGCGTCGCGCCATCCGCCGACAGCGTCGTCACTCCGGCTTTTACCTGGCCATACACGCCGGCCGCGCGGACCATGTAGAACTCATCGAGATTGGACGCTGAAATCGACAGAAAGCGCAGGCGTTCAAACAACGGGTGGCTGCGGTTGCCGGCTTCTTCGAGCACGCGCTTGTTGAATTGCAGCCACGACAATTCGCGATTGTAGAACCGCTCAGGGCCTTGCGGCACTTCGATCGCAGCGAGGCTTGCTTTAGACTTGGCGCGCGGCGTCGTCATTGCGGTGTCCCTGCCGGTCATCGGCCCATCGAAAAGCCCGGCGGATGCGCGCGGTGAGGCGCACAGCCGAAAGCCCTGCCTCGACCTAGCATCGGGCGTTCACGCCGGACAAGACCCTGATGGTTTTTTACAGTGCCATGACGTGCTGGACGCGCGCACCGCGCCGTAGCGCCAGCGTCGCACCTCCTGCGTCCCGGCTATCGTCAAGCTCGCCGTGCGAGCGCTTCAAGAACGGCGGCGACAACCGGTCGCGTCACCGGCTTTTGCAGGATCAGGGCTTGACGGTCGACTTCGGCAACGATCCGCTGCGCGGCCGCCATTGAGCGTTCCATGCGCAGCACGACATAATCGACGATGTGCGGTTCGATGGCGAGTTGGCGATCGGCAAATAGTTTGACCAGCACGGCCCGCAGCAAGGCGTCATCGGGCGGCGAGATCGCTGCAAGCGGCAGGGCTTTGAGCCGTGACGTCAGATCGGGCAACGACAGCGTGAGTTCGCCAGGCGGGTTTGACGACGTGAGCAGCATGGCCAAGCGCTGTTCACGGACCAGATTGAGCAGATGGAACAAAGCCGCTTGGTCGCGTGTGGCTTCGACGTCCTCGACGATCAACGCCGCGTGCGAGGCGAGTTCCGGCACTGCATCGCCGGTGATGGCGTGAGCGGCGATCGCATCGCCGCTCGAGCGCAGCCGCCAGACATTGGCCAGATGACTTTTTCCTGATCCGGATCGCCCGCAGATGATTGCAGCGCCCACCGGCCAATCGGGCCATCGATCAACGAGCGCCACGGCGGCGGCATTCGACTCCGACACCAGAAAATCCTCGAACCCGAGCGCCGGCCTGTGCGGCAGTTCGAAAACCAGCTGTTGCGGCTTTGCCGGCATGACGCTCTCGTAGTTCGGCGCCCGCAGAGTTATCAGCCGGCGCTATCGGTACCTTGATAGACGGACGACGCCATGTACGTCTGCAATGCGGCGCGTACAAGGACACCGATGGCGGCCGCTACCGGCACCGCGACGAGCAGCCCGAGAAATCCGAACAGATAACTGAACGTCAGCAGCGCGAAGATCAGCCACACCGGATGCAAGCCGATCTTGGAGCCGACGATCTGCGGCGACAGGATGGCCGCGTCGAGCGCTTGCCCTGCCAAGAAAATACCCGGCACGATCAGCACTTGAGTGACGTCTGGCCAAAATTGAATGAGCGCCAGCGCCGTCGCGGTGATCAGCCCGAGTGCCCACCCGGCGAACGGAATGAAGCTGAGCAAGCCGGTTAGAAGTCCGATCAACAGGCCATAGCGCAAGCCGATCAAACTGAGTGCGGCGGCATAAAAGACAGCGAGCACGATGCACACAATGCCCTGGCCGCGAATGAAGGCTGACACGCGCTGATCGATTTCGGTTGCAAGCGCGCGCAGTTGCGGCGCCTGCTGACGCGGTAGCCAGCTATCGACTTTTGCCAGCAGGATCGGCCAATCGAGCAGTGCGTAGAAAAACACCAGCGGCGTGACGAGCATCAGCGACAAAAAGCTAAAGGCCGCGGTGCCCTGGCTCCACACCGATTTCGCCACGTCCGACACCAACCCCGGCAGACTATCCGACAGTCCGGCCATGGCTCGCGAGACGGCATCTAGCACCGCCGGAAATCGATCGCCGAGCCGAGTGCGCGCGGCCTCCTCGACGACGGTTCTCAATCGCGCAAGCTCGGCTGGCATGGCTTCGATCAAACCGGCCATCTGCTGCGCCAGGATCGGCACGACGAAGACGAGCGCCACAGCGATGGCAACGACAGAGCCGAGCAG
The DNA here is from genome assembly GCA_019748215.1 of Hyphomicrobium sp. Taxonomy (GTDB): domain Bacteria; phylum Pseudomonadota; class Alphaproteobacteria; order Rhizobiales; family Hyphomicrobiaceae; genus Hyphomicrobium_B. Next base: position 8,403 of record JAIEPV010000195.1, on the reverse strand, counting down.
GATGACGGTCGCGGACAGCCAGCGCGGAACGCGCATGGCGCTCAGGGCGTCGACCAGAGGATTGAAAAAGTAGGCCAGCGTCAAGCCGATGACAAACGGCAGCAGGACAGGCGCGAGCACCTGCACAGCCAAGACGAACAGGATGGCAGCACCAATCCAAAACAGTGCATGTCGCTCGATGTGCATGATGCGGCCCCGCGCAAAATCTTCGACATTGAGACTAGCAGTGTGCATTGCGTCGCAACAGAGCCGTCAGGATTTTGACCCGGTGGATTCAAACAGCGTCATGTGGCGCAACCAAACGCGCAGGTAAGCGGCCAACGACGCGATCGTCAGCGCAGCGGTGATCCACATCAGCACCAGAACCGGTCCGCCGAGCCGCAGATCAAAGGCTTCGTCCGCCAGCACGACGCCGGCGAGAACGATTTGCGCCACCGTATTCATTTTGCTGACCGCCAATGGTTTCATCGGCGTTGGATGTTCGAGTAACCAGGATAAAACCACGGCGATGACGATCAAGACGTCACGCGAGACAACGATGATGACAACCCATGACGGAAGCTTTCCGGTGACGCCCAGCGCAATGAAGATGCAAACGATCAGCAGTTTGTCGGCGATCGGATCGAGATAGGCGCCGAGTTCGGTTTCCCAATTGAAGCGCTTGGCCAAGAAGCCATCGACCGCATCAGAAATTCCGGCGACAACAAAAGCGACGAACGCGGCCTGCAACTGTCCTGAGACAAGGAACCAGAACACGATGGGGACAAGGATGACGCGGCCGAGCGTGATGAGATTGGGAATGCTCACACCGAAACGTCCTATCCTTAGCTTGAGTGGCCAGTAACTTCAGTAGCAAGTAACTTCACTGGCAAGTGATCATGCCGCGATGACGGCCCATTGCAGTCGACGACATGCGCCGCACGCGACTGTGGCTGCAACCGCCACCTGCGGCCAGATCGCGATCGACAGCCCGACGTCACGCGGCTCGGGGAGCTAAAGCCCATGCGCCACAAGCTTGGCAAGCATTTTTGCCGCCTCTGCACTGCGATTGCAGGTGCAGCCGATCATCGCAACACGTCCGGCAGTGAAGCTTCACGGGCGCGCGCGTCTGGAAAGCAGTGTTAGCCATAAATCGATTGATCGCGGGCTATCGGTGTTTGTGTGCGCTGCACCCAAGGCAACACGCGAGCGTGTGTCTCAGCCGCAAGCTCAATAATTTGCCGACCGCAGGACCCAGACTTCGCCGATGCTGGCAAGCGACAATCCGCGACCGCCGACCGCTTTCGCCAGACCTGCCGCGCCACCAGGAAACCGCATCGACACCTCGGCGTTGCGCGCCGACAGCGTGGCGATCTCCATGCCTTCAACGCCTGACGTATCGAGCAGTTGTGCGCGCATATCGTTCCATTGGGCCGGGCTATCGAACTCGACTACCACGCGCACCGGATCACCCGAGGTCCCGGCGGTTGCCGCCCACACAGGAACATCTGATAGCGCGGCTGGCGTCGCGGCGTTGGCCGTCATGCCACCCTTGACCGCTTTCCAACGGCCCTCGAGAACACCGAGTGCGACGACGGCGGCCAGTTCAGACGCGTAGGCGACATCGCCATCCGAAATCCGGTAGGTGCGTTTCAGCAGCAACGGACCGACGGCATCCTGTCCAGTGAGCGTGACGACCATTGATTTGCCACTCATGTCGGGCTCGACGATCGCCAGCACGACGAGGCTGGTCGCGTATTCCTGCGTGAGGATACGCAGTCCGTTGTCGTCGCCCTCCATCAGCATTTTGATCGTGTCGGCATGAATGACCGGCTTCAAGTCGGCGACCGTCACAGGCGTCACCGTGTGCGTGAGATCGAGCCCTGCCCACGAACGGCGCCACAGCGACGTGTCTGCCTTAGCAACCGGCGGATTGCCTTGCCGCAGCACCGGCACAATCGTCACGCTGGCCGCCTGATCGTCGATGAAAGGTATGCCTTCACGCTGCAGCAGCGCGCGGACGGCCGGCGCATAGAAATTGAAATCCAGCGAAGCGATGTAGTCGGTTGAGGAATTGCGCTCCGAGCGCACTGAAAATCCCGACACGAGATCGGCCGCGCTGGCAGACGTGACGCGGGAGAGCTGCTCATAAGACGTGACGGGTACGATGCGCTTCAACAGTGAGCGAAAGGCTGCTTGCTGGCCCTCGGCCAGGGCTTTGTCCTTGGCGACCACGGCGGACGCGGCACTCGCCTCCACGGGATAATTGCCAATCGTATATACCTTATCACCCACCGCATCTGCGGGGGCCGCGGTTGCCATGGCCAACGCGAAGCCGAGCGCGGCGCTACCCGCAAAGCGCCCGAACCCGACGACCTTCGTTGCAACGTCGCGCACCACGCAGCCTCCGTTTTCATCTTTGCTCACCGCCAACGTCGCCGGCCGGTGATTGCCGCTCATCGTTCAAGCTGCTACGACCGGCAGTTCCAACTGGCAATGGGGCAAAAGTGAGTTTGCCGTGACCGGCTATCGGTGAGATCGCAGGATCGAGCCCGCCCGTTTGCAGCGCGCGCGTTCTTTGCCCGTAACAGTCCACAATGCTCCGAGGACCCATGTCCGCTGCCAGCCCTGACAAACAACGTCCCATCACCTATCGCGACGCGGGTGTGGACATCGATGCGGGCAACGAGCTTGTCCGCATGATCAAGCCGCTGGCCAAATCAACCAGCCGCCTTGGCGCCGATGTCGATCTTGGCGGCTTTGGCGGATTGTTCGATCTCAAGCGCGCCGGCTTCAAAGATCCGATCCTCGTGTCGAGCAACGACGGCGTCGGCACCAAATTGAAAATCGCCATCGACGCCAACCGGCACACCACCATCGGCATCGATCTGGTCGCGATGTGCGTCAACGACTTGATTGTGGCAGGCGCCGAGCCACTGTTCTTTCTCGACTACTTCGCGACCGGGAAACTCACCGTCGGCGTGGCGCGAGATGTCGTTGCCGGTATCGCCGATGGCTGTCGCCAAGCCGGCTGCGCGCTGATCGGCGGCGAGACGGCAGAGATGCCCGGCATGTATCAGCCTGGCGATTACGATCTCGCGGGCTTTTCGGTCGGTGCCGCCGAGCGCGGCGAGATCTTGCCACGCGACAATCTTCGGCCCGGCGACGTGCTGATTGGGCTAGCGTCATCGGGCGTGCATTCCAATGGCTATTCTCTCGTGCGCCGACTGATTGCAGCCGCGAACCTGCATTGGGACGACCGAGCGCCGTGGGCCAAAGGTCGAAGCGTCGCCGACGAACTGCTCGTTCCAACACGGATTTATGTGAAACCAGTTCTTGCGGCCTTGCGCGCGACAGGTGGTGCTGGCGTTGGCGGAGCGATCAAAGCGCTGTCGCACATCACCGGCGGCGGCTTATCGGAAAACGTGCCGCGCGTGCTGCCCGACACCGTCGCGGCGCGCATCGACCTCACAAAAATACCGGTGCCGCCAATTTTCAAATGGCTCGCCCACGCAGGGCATCTGGACGCGGTCGAAATGTTGCGCACGTTCAACTGCGGCATCGGCATGGTCCTTGTCGCGGATCATGCCAACGTGGATGCGGTGATCGCGGCGCTCGCCGCCGCCGGTGAAACGCCCATTATTATCGGTGCGCTGACGCCACCGGGTGGCGCCAAGACCGAAGCCAAAGGCAAAGGCGAGACTTGGGCCGTCACGTATGATGGCGCTCTGGATCTTCGGCTGTGACCGCGAGTGCGCAAAAGGTGCGCGTTTGGATTGCGGCATCCGCTGACGGTTACATTGCGACGGCCGACGGCGGCATCGCTTGGCTTGACGGGTTCAATGCGCGCGATCCCGCCGGCCTGCAGGCCGCGTTCGACGGTTTCATTGCCGACATCGGCGCGATCGTCATGGGCCGGTCATCGTTTGAAAAAGTTTTGACCTTTGGCGCTTGGCCCTACGGAAGCCGTCCCGCCTTTATCGTCACTTCACGCCCCATCCCCGGTGACGCGCCGTTCGTGCGCGGGACCGGCAGCGACATGCCGGACATCATCGCCCGTGCCAAGCAGGCCTGCAGCGGACAGGGGCCGGGTCACGTCTGGGTCGACGGCGGCGGCATCACGATCTCGGGGCTGATCGATGCTGGCTTGATCGACGAACTCGATGTGCTGTGCTTGCCGGTTTTGCTTGGCAACGGCATTCCGTTATTTCCCCCGAGCGGCCGATCACCCGTCGTCTTCACCAGTATCGAGAGCCGTCCCGGATTGCTCGGCGGCACGTGGCTGCGCTTGAACTTCAAAACGTGAGACGCAGGCAATGACGGCCAACAGGAAAAAGGTGGCGGTGCTGATTTCGGGGCGTGGCTCGAATATGGAGGCGCTCATCGCCGCCGCGCGCGCCGCCGACTATCCGGCCGAGATCGCAACTGTGATCTCCAATCAGCCCGATGCACCTGGGCTGACGTTCGCCCGGATGGCCGGCATCGCGACCGTCGCACTCGACCACAAAGTCTATCCGACTCGCGAGGCCTTCGAAGCGGCGCTTCAAGCATCGCTTGACGCCGCCGGCGTCGAATTGATCGCGCTGGCCGGATTCATGCGACTGATGACCCCGGACTTCGTCAACCGCTGGCGCGATCGCATGATCAACATCCACCCGTCGCTACTGCCATCGTTCAAGGGCCTGCACACGCACGAGCGGGCGCTTGCCGCTGGCGTTCGCGTTGCTGGCTGCACGGTCCATTTCGTGCGCGCGGAAATGGATGCAGGGCCGATCATCGCACAGGCCGCCGTGGCGGTGCTCTCTGGTGACACGCCGAGCACACTCGCGGCGCGCGTTCTCGCGGCCGAGCACAAGCTTTACCCCGCGGCCTTGCGCCTCGTCACCACTGCCAAGGTCCGCATAGACGCCGAAAAAGCTATTGGTTTTGAGGATGTTAACCAGACAACCGTGCTGTTCTCGCCGGCATTGTCAGGCTAGCTTAAATCATCACATCGCGGCTGTGGCAGCCTTGCACCGTCGGGGCGGGGCGCCGCATGGACACCACCGGGCTAAAGCCTATTATTCGGCGGCTTGCGCCGGGCGGGGAGACAGCCACCATAGTTTGGCACCGGGCCAGCCTCTTCGTGGTCCCGAGATTGCAGTCCAGCCAAACGGTTAGGACGCAGTTGGCCCGTCGATTTGATGTTTCAATCGGCGGCACTGGATCGCTACGGGCGTTCAACGGCCGGATTTTTGGAGACGATACCGAATGACCACGCCCGCCAGCCACGCTCAGGGCCTCGGCGATGAGAGCAGCATCTGGTTCAAATTGACACCGCTTCTGCGTGGTGACCCCGAAAACCCGATGCGCATTCTCATGCACATGACCGAGCGCTACGGTCCGGTGCTGCCGGTCAATCTGGCGAACCAGCGCATCGTGCTGATTTCAGAACCCGAATACTTCAAGCACGTGCTGGTGACGAAGGCCGATAACTACATCAAATATTTCGACGGCCTGAAGCCGATTTTCGGCAAGTCGATGATCACCAACGACGGCGCGCTCTGGCAAAAAATTCGCATGCCGCAGCAACCGGCATTCCACCCTGACATGTTCGCTGAATACATCCCGTATTTTCTACAGGCCATTCAAACCAAAATGGACCTGTGGGCCGACCTCGCCAAAACCGGCGAGACGTTTGAGATGGTCGAGCAGACCTGGACGCTGGCCGCCGACATGATTTGCAAGGCGCTGTTCGATCGCGACATGCCATTCAATCCCCATGTCGTCTTCAAGTGCGTCAAGACCTACACCGACGTGATGAACCACCGCGACATCCGCTTGCGCAAGCAGGCCGGCGAAGTGTTCGAAATGAACGACGAAGACGCCGCCAAATCGATGGAGACGTGGGCCAGCGTTCCACCCGCCGTCATGGGCGCCGATCCGCGCGAAATGCGCGAGCGCACGTTGTTGAAAATGATCGAGGCCGCCGTTGCGGATCCAACGGTTCCCGAGTTCGACACACAGCAGGCGATCGATGAACTCAAGCAATACCTGTGGGCCGGAACTGAGACCACGGCGCTGACACTGGCTTGGGCGCTGTATGAAACCTCGCGCCGTCCGGAAGCGGCTGAACGCATCCGTCGCGAAGGTGAAACCGTCTATGGCGATCGTCCGCCGACCGCCGCCGATTACTCAGGCCTCGCCTACACGCGGGCTGTCATCCAAGAAACCATGCGGCTGTATCCGCCGATCTGGGGCTTGATCCGCGTCGCCGTCGAAGATGACATCATCGGCGGAAAAGAAATCAAAGCGGGTGATCGCGTGACGCTGTTCGCCTACGGCGCGCATCACAACCCGAAGTTCTGGGACGAGCCGGAAGAATTTCGCCCGGAGCGCTGGATGGCCGGCAATGCCAAAAAGCAGGTGAAATACAGCTATATCCCATTTGGTGCCGGCAAGCGCTCGTGCATCGGCGGTGCCATGAGCCAAGTCGAAAATACGCTCGCGTTATCGCTGCTGCTGCGCCGGTTTCGCCCGGAATATGTCGGTGCCAACCCGGCAGGCATCAGCGCCACCGTCACGCTGACGCCGAAGGGCGGCTTGCCGTTCATCATTCGCGAGTTGAGCTGACGCCAGTCTGTCTGCTTTCGCTTTGGCTCAATGGCCGTCGCGGTGGTTTTGCGACCTATCGGACGGCGGGCCAGTTGCTGGGATTTGACATATCCACAGCAGAAGTTCGCACTGCACGCGGCAGGCAAAGCGCCCCAACTGCTCACAATTACACAAAGCGGAAAACGCAGCGTTCGCAGTCGCGAACCCACTGCATCGCATTGTTGCCCTATCGCTGTCATAGTGCCTTTGCGCGGAGGCGGTATAGCCTTCGCCGAGAGCCCAGCCGACGTCACGGCAATGCGTCTAGAAGCGGCACGGCTCCAAGCAGGAACGGCACTGTCCGTCAGTCATTCCACTGATGAACTCAAACTCCAGGAGACCCCCGACCATGGAGTCCGTTAAAACCGTCCTACTCGGAAAATCGGTTTTCCTCCTCACCGGCACAAAAGCCGGAAAAGGCAAAAAGCGGGATCGCACCCTAGAGGTCGAAGCCCCAGATAAATTGCTTGAAGCCGCTCGCCGCAATCCTGATGCGGTTGCTTTCGGCTTCATTTCGGGCAGCTGGGTCGCCGCCGCTTAAGTCTGATCAGGATTTACGCGGGCGCTCTGTGCTTTGAGTGCGCTGTGTGGAGACCCATTCCCATTCACAAAAGTGTCGCTCACGATTGACAATGACTTCTCGAACTTTTTTGGCGCAGCGGTCCTCGCTGCGCCATTTCTTTTGGTCGCAACCCGCTCTTTTCCAAGCCTGACAAATGCCGGCCAATCACTTAAGCCTTGTATTTTGGGCTTAGCATCAAGGGCCGGGTACAATGCAGCGCGACGTGCAGACGCCATTGCTCCCGCCCGCGGATCCGGCAGTGCCGTTACCTGCAATCCCCTTCTATAAAAATCTTTACGTTCAGGTCCTGGCCGCGATCGCACTTGGCGTGCTGTTGGGTCATTTCCAACCCGCGATCGGCGAAGCCATGAAGCCGCTCGGCGATGGTTTCATAAAACTCATCAAGATGCTGATCGCGCCGATCATCTTCGTCACCGTCGTGCATGGCATCTCGTCGATGCAGGATTTGAAACAGGTTGGACGCGTCGGCCTCAAAGCCCTGATCTATTTCGAGATCGTCACCACTTTGGCCCTCGCCATCGGCTTGATCGTCGGCAACCTGGTGCAACCCGGCGCCGGCATGAATATCGACCTGACGTCAATCGACACCAAAGGCATTGAAGGTTTCGTCGCGAAATCAAAGGACCAGAGCACTGTCGGGTTCCTGCTCGAGATTATTCCATCCACTTTCGTCGGCGCGTTCGCCGAGGGGAATATTCTGCAAGTCCTGCTGATCGCGATCCTGTTTGCCTTCGGTTTGCAAGCGCTTGGCACACGCGGCGAACCGCTCGTCGGCTTGATCGATCAAGTTGCGCAAGTGCTGTTTCAGATTGTCGGCTATGTCATGAAACTCGCGCCGATTGGCGCGTTCGGAGCGATGGCTTTCACGATCGGAAAATACGGCATCGTTTCGCTGGCCAATCTCGCTTGGCTGATGGCGACTTTTTATCTGACGTGCCTGCTTTTCATTTTCGGAGCGCTCGGTGCCATCGCTCGCTGGAACGGGTTCTCGATTGTCAAATTCATAGCCTACATCAAGGAAGAACTGCTGATCGTGCTCGGCACATCGTCGTCAGAGAGTGTGCTGCCACGCATGATCGCAAAAATGGAAAAGCTCAGCTGCGAAAAGAGCGTCGTCGGCCTCGTAATCCCCACCGGCTACTCCTTCAATCTCGACGGCACCTGCATTTATCTGACGATGGCGGCGCTATTTCTGGCGCAGGCGACCA
>JAIEPV010000170.1 GCA_019748215.1 Hyphomicrobium sp. | reverse complement strand
TCGCCGCTGACCATTTTGGCCGTCGGCGCGGTATTGCCGCGTAAAGGCTACGATTTGCTCGTCGAAGCTTTGGCACCGCTTGTCGATCTCGATTGGCGGCTGACAATCGCCGGCGCCCTCGACCGCCATCCCGCCGCCGTCGAAGCGCTGCAAGCGACGATCGATGCGCATGATCTACAGCATCGGGTGACGCTAGCCGGCAAAGTCGTGCCAGCGACCCTCGAACGCTTCTATGAAAGCGCCGACCTGTTTGTGTCATCATCACTATTTGAGGGCTACGGCATGGTGCTCGCCGAAGCGATGGCACGTGGATTGCCAATCGTCACCGCCACGGGAGGGGCTGCTAGCGATACCGCTGGCAAAGCCGCCGCTTTGCACGTCGAGAGTGGCAATGTGGCAGAGCTGACCACGGCGTTGCGCCGGGCTCTGACCGACAAAAAGCTTCGCGATTCGCTTGCCGACGCGGCTTGGGAAGCCGGCCGGACATTGCCGACGTGGCAAGAAACGGCGCGACGCGTTGCAGCGGTCATTCTAGGTTTGCGGCCATGAACGACTTTTCGCCCGATTGGTTGAAGCTCCGAGAATCGGCCGATGTCCGCGCCCGCAATCGCGACGTCGCAGATGTCGTCTCAGCACGCTTTGCACTTCGCGATTCTGCCAGCGTCGTCGATCTTGGCTGCGGCACCGGCTCCAATTTGCGCGCGACGGCACAGTTGCTGCCCGCCCGCCAGTCATGGACATTGGTCGATCATGATCGTGCGTTACTCGCGACCGCCCAGCGTGAATTGACGGCGTGGGCTGATCGCGCCGAACTGGTTGACCCGGCGCAAACACCGACTGCGGGCGTTGGTGACCTGCCTGACGCGCTCAAACTCACCAAAGGCTCTTCGACCATCACTGTCCGGTTTCGCGAACTTGATCTCGCGCGAGGGCTTGAAACTGCCTTGAGCGAACCGGTGGATCTGGTCACGGCATCGGCGCTTTTCGATCTTGTCTCCGAAGACTTCATTCGCGCGCTGGCGCGCTGCGTTACCAAAGCGGGCGCGACTTTCTACACCGTCATGACATGCAACGGCGTGCAGCGGTGGTCGCCGCATCGCCCCGCCGACAATCAAATTCAAAGCGCTTTCCAGCAACACCAGATGGGCGACAAGGGCTTTGGCCCTGCGGCCGGCCCGCTGGCAGCGTCTATTCTGGCCGAAGAATTCCGCCTCAGCGGATATCTAATCACTGAAGGCGAAAGCCCTTGGCGGCTTGGCAGAAACGACCGTATGCTGATTGATGAAATGGTGCGCGGCCACGCCATGGCCGCGGCAGAAACCGGCCTCGTGGACGCAAAAACCATCGAGAATTGGGTCAAAGTCCAACGCACCGCCGCGGAAACCGGACACTTGGACGTCTGCGCCATACCGACGACTGCCGTGCGCTTTTAAGATATCCGCACGGCAATAGCGGCAGCCCTGACAGGCTTAAACGATTTTCTTGGGCAGCATCCGCTCGACCACGCGATCCTTGCGCACGAACCGGTGGTATAGGGCGGCGCCGATGTGGACCGCAACGAGTGCCAGCAATGCAAATGCCAGGAGTTCATGCACCTCGAACACTTGCTCGGCGAATTTCTCATCTTTGGCTGTGACGACCGGCAGGGGAATGCCGAACGGGCTCAGCGCACCATAGTACGACGCTCCGACGTAACCGACGACGGGGATGGCGATCAGCAGCAGATACATGAGCCAGTGAGTGAGATGGCTCACCCCGATCAAAGCCGGCGGAAGCGAGCGGTCCGACGGTGGCGCGCCTTTCGTCAGACGGTAAATCAACCGCGCAGCGATCAATAAGAGAACGATGACGCCGATGGTCTTGTGGGCGTCATAGAGAAATCCGGTCGTCGCGTCCCACAGACCAACCTTTGTCTCACCCGCTTCATTGACGTATTCCATCTCGCTGCCGCGATAGGTCATGTAAAGACCAATCGGAAACTGCGCCAAAAGCAGCACCACAGTGGTCCAGTGAAATTTCCGTGCTGCAGACGTGTAGACGGGGATGTCATAGTCACGATCGCGGGCCATTGGCAGTTATCCTTCCGACGTTCGACGAAGATCACAATCGAACAACACATCACCCTCGTCAAGAATATGAACGCGCGTCACCGGCCGATGGGCTTCCGTCAGCTCCGAGATCGGCTTCAATGATAACCCATTGATGCCCGAACCGAGGATAACAGGGGCAACAAGCACATGAAGGCGGTCGACGGCACCGGCATTGATAAATTTCGACACCGTTGAAGCGCCGCCTTCGATGAGTATTTTTTTAAGGCCCAATTGAAACAGGGCTGACAGAATATCGCCCGGCGCGATGTCATCGCCATGACGATCAAGCACGAGTGCCTCGGCGCCACTGGGTGCCGCTCCCGCATTGGTCCTAACGACGATGCAACGCGCGTCGCCGGACGATAGGCAGCGCGCATGAGCCGTCAAACGGCGGTTCGGATCGATCACAACGCGGACCGGATGGCGGCCTTCGACACGGCGCACGGTCAATAACGGGTCGTCTGCCACTATCGTACCGATGCCGACGACGACTGCGTCAACATGCGCGCGCAGCCGGTGCAGATGATCGAGGGCGCCGCTGCCATTGATCCACCGTGATGCGCCTGTAGGGGTCGCAATACGGCCATCAAGTGATTGTCCAAGCTGCGCCACGACAAATGAACGGTCGGGTGGCGCATCGCGGATGGGTGCGAAAATGCTGTCCATCGCGGTTGGCGGCGTGACGCGAAGCACAGCCTCTCGTCGCTCCGAGTTGGTGGCTGCGGCCTGGTTAATCGGCGACGGCATGCGCGGTCCGATGATCTTGAAGTTTTTTGATGCAGCAGCCATAACCGCGTCGCTTGATCGTAGAATTACGAGCCATTCGCCGCCGACACCAAGACAGGTTTCAATGTCCGCAACTGATAGTCGGTTCGCCGGGCTGGAACAAGGCAACAGCCTTTCTGGACTAAGGTGGACGCGGGGCCGCGAAATTAGTTCCGCGTTCGCCCTGCTGTTTATCGGCTGGGCCATCCTCGCGTGGCCTTGGCTGTCAGGGCATGTGAGCATACCGTGGGACGCGAAAGCGCATTTCCTGCCGCAACTGCAATTCTTGGCCGCGAACTTTGCCAGCGGCGACAGCCCATTTTGGGCGCCATTTGTGTTTTCCGGTCACCCGCAGATCGCCGATCCGCAATCACTTATTTTTTCGCCGCCATTCGTCGCTTTGGCCTACCTGGATCCGGCGCCAACACCCTACGCCGCCGACCTTACAGTATTCGCGCTTTTGCTGCTGAGCGCCGCCGCCATGCTGCGCTGGCTGATCGACAAGGGCGTGCAACCGGTAGCCGCGCTGCTCGCCGCTCTGAGCTTCATATTCGGAGCGGCGATGGCATGGCGCATTCAACATATCGGCCAAGTGATGAGCCTCGCTTATCTGCCGATAGTTCTGCTGATGCTCGACAGAGCACTCATCCGCCGCTCCGTTTACTATGCCATTGGCGCCGGCATCGCGGCGGCATGTCTGGTCTTGGGGCGTGATCAGGTCGCGCTGCTGTCTGTTTATTTCCTCATCGCCTACGTCGCGAACCATTGGCTGCTCTCTCGCGATGCCAAAGCCGAGTTTGTTGCAACACTCAAGCCGCTCGTCATCGCGACGCTCACCGGCGCATGTATCATCGCCATTCCATTGATGCTGACACTATTGGTGGCAGCCGACAGCAATCGACCATCCATCGATGTCGCGGCCGCCGGGCGAGGGTCACTTCATCCGGCGCTCGGCTTGACGCTTTTCGCTCCCGACGTGTTCGGTTCGTCCGGCGCGACGGGGCGATACTGGGGGCCGCCAAGTATGTCTTGGAGTGGCACCGGCTTGTACCTCGCCCAAAACATGGGCCAACTTTACATGGGGGCGCTACCGGCACTGCTGCTGATCCTGGGCGCTGTCTCCGGCCGCATCTGGAAGCGGGATTGCCTTGTTTATTCGGCCAGTCTCGTCGCCGCTACACTGTTCGCGCTTGGCTGGTACACGCCGGTTTTCCAACTTTTTCACGCGCTGATCCCCGGCATCGATCTCTATCGCCGCCCGGCAGATGCAGTTTTTCTGATTGGCTTTTTAGGGAGTGTGCTAGCGGGGCTGATGCTCGACAAAGTTCTGCGCCACGATGGTGAAACGGTGATCCGTTCGCGCGCGCACATCCTCGCGACGATCGCCATTATTTTAAACGTGTTTTCGACCATGATCGCACTTGCGCTGCATTTTGAAATGCTGACGGACGCTTGGCCAGCGATCGTCATTCCATTTGGTCTATTTGTCGCCGCAGCCTTGGTGCTTGCGACCGCGAAGCGATTTGCCAGTGATCAGGCGATTTATGTCGCGCCGTTGATCGCCGCGCTATTGGTCGGTGATCTGGCTTGGTCGAACCGGCCGGGCGGAGCGACGGGCCTGCCACCTAAACTCTATAGCATCCTCGATACCGCGAGCACCGACGACACCATCGCAACGCTTAAGCGATTGACCAAGAACGGCGCGACGCAAACGCGTCGCGACCGTATCGAGATCGTCGGTTTCGGTTTCATTTGGCCGAATGCCAGCCTGACGCATCGCCTCGAAAACACGCTCGGCTACAATCCACTGCGGCTTGGAAACTATTCTCGGGCGACGGGCGCTGGCGATCACGTCGGGCTGGCGAGCCAAAAGAATTTCTCGCCGCTGTTTCCCTCCTACAGATCGCAACTCGCCGATCAGCTCGGCCTTCGGTACATCGCGACAAGCGAGCCGATTGAAACGATCGACAAAAAACTAAAGCCAGGCGATCTCGATCTGGTCGCCAGGACGTCGCGCGGCTACATCTACGAAAACCGCCAAGCCATGCCGCGCGTGGTCTTTGCAACCGCTGCGCATTCGGCCGACTTTGACGCCATTGTGCGGTCGGGACATTGGCCAAACGTCGATCTCGCCACCGATGTGCTGCTGGCGGACGCCGCGCCGAGCGGCCGCCGCGCTGCGGGAGAAGCCCGCATCGTCAGCTACGCGAACACCCGCGTCGTGCTCGAAGCCAACAGCCCGGAGGGCGGATGGCTGGTGCTACACGATATCTGGCAACCCTGGTGGTTTGCCGCCATCGATGGCGGCGACACGCAGCTACAGCGGGCCAACGTGCTCTTCCGAGCCGTCGCGGTGCCGCCAGGCCGCCACATCATTACGATGACATTCGAGCCTGTACGGGGTGCCTTGCAGCAGGTCTTCGGCAGCAAATAACGGGGCTCGGCGCAAGCGTGACCACTTCAAAGCCGCTGGCCCTCAGGCAAGAACCGATCACGATGTTCGATCTCAAGGGAATAATCCGACAGCCATGCTGACGAAGACGCCCACACGCGCAACGCCCGCTGCCGGCGATCTCAATCTGCTGCAAATCTACCAGCGGTCACTCGCCCTATTGTCGTCGGAAAAGTATCTCGCGATCACACTTGCTGCGGCCGGAATTTTCATCGCCGGTGTTCAACTGGCCGAACCGGTTCTGTTTGGACGTGTCGTCGACGCGCTGACCAAGGGTGATGATCCATCCTGGCTGATCGGTGTTTGGGCGGCACTCGGATTGTTTGGCATTCTGGCGGGAGTCGTGGTCGCGGTTTACGCCGATCGCCTCGCCCACCGGCAAAAACTTCGACACATGGCGCATGTCTTCGAGGGAGCGATCGCGCTGCCACAGAACTATCACGCCGAGCGCGGATCAGGCTCGGTCATCCGCACAATACTGTCAGGTACCAGTTCATTGTTTTGGCTTTGGCTCGGAGCCATGCGCGATCAGCTGACGGCGCTGGTTGGCATTGTTCTGATGATCCCGACTGCGCTGACGATGAATGCCCACATGGCCCAGATTTTGCTGTCGTTGGCGGCTGCTTATACGTTGATGAACGTGCTGGTGATGCAGAGAACGTCCGCCGGCCAAGCTGCGGTCGAGGGCTATGAATCAGCGCTATCCGGTCGCGTCGGCGATGTGATCGGCAATGTCAGCGTGGTGCAGAGTTACGGGCGCATTCACGCTGAGTCTCAAGCCTTGCGCGAATTAATGCAGAAGTTGCTCTCCGCGCAGTTTCCGGTCCTGACGTGGTGGGGCGTTCTCGCTGTGCTGCAACGCGCAGCGGCGACTCTAACGATGGTCGCCATCTTAATCGCCGGTTCTATTTTAAAGCAGCGCGGTGAGCTCACGATCGGTGAGATCGTGAGTTTCGTCGCCTTCGCAACGTTGTTGATCGGCAAGCTCGATCAATTGTCGGGCTTTGCCGTTCGCATTCACCAGCAAGCGCCGACGTTGCGGAGTTTGTTCGCGCTCACCGATCAGTTGTCGACCGTGGTGGACAACGCCAACGCGCGCGCGCTGCCGGCCATTGTCGGCAATGTTCATTTTTCACATGTCAGTTACCGATATGGCTCCGGCCCGCAGGGTGTGTTCGACATTTCATTCGAAACGAAACCTGGCGAAACGATCGCGCTCGTCGGACCGACGGGCTCAGGAAAATCGACGACGATAGCTTTACTTCAGAGATTTCGCTCGCCCGATCGAGGCACTATCAAAATCGATGGTCGCGACCTGGCAGATGTCACGCTGCAATCGCTTCGCGCCTCCATTGCCGTGGTGTTTCAGGACGCGGGATTATTCAATCGCTCGATCGCCGAAAACATCCGCATTGGTCGACCAGATGCAACCGACGCCGACGTCGAACAGGCAGCAAGACGCGCCGAAGCTCACGAATTCATCACGCTTAAACCCGACGGCTATCAATTCGTTATCGGCGAACGCGGCGCATCATTGTCGGGCGGCGAGCGCCAGCGTATCGCGATCGCGCGGGCGATATTGAAAGATGCACCCGTACTCATTCTTGACGAAGCGACGAGCGCACTCGATGCGGAGACCGAAGCGAAAATCAAGCGCGCGCTCGACAAGCTTCGCCACGGGCGGACGACTTTTGTCATCGCGCACAGGCTATCGACGGTCGCCAATGCCGATCAGATTTTGGTTCTCGATCAGGGTCGTATTGTCGAACGCGGCACGTTTGCCACGCTTGCGGAAGGCGACGGACTATTTGCCCGACTTGTCGCCGAGGGCGGCTTCACCGTGCCAAAAACGACGGAGCACGCCGATGCAAGGGCTCAATTGGATATGATACAGTCGACATAGCACACTCCCCAGTGCCGAGAGCGACGCATCGCCTCGGCTCGCACTCAGATTTTGTGGGACATGCGCGCGCGTTTGGTATCGAGGTAGCGCCTATTGAATTTGTTTGGCTGGATGACGATCGGAACGCGCTCGACGATGCGAATACCCAAAGCTTTGAGGGCATGCTCTTTCGCCGGGTTGTTTGACAGCAGTTTGATATCATTCATACCGAGATCGACCAGCACGCGCGCCGCCAAGCGATAGTCGCGGCTATCGATCGGCGCGCCGACACCAATATTCGCCTCGATCGTGTCCAAGCCCTCGTCCTGGAGAGCATACGCCTGGATTTTTTTGAACAGGCCGATGCCGCGTCCCTCGTGATATGGAACATACACGATGGCACCAAGTGGCTCATGCGTGATGACCTTCAATGCCGCCTGGAGTTGCTGATAGCAATCACAGCGGAGCGAATGAAAAATATCGCCCGTCACGCAGCCCGAGTGGACGCGAACGACGGGCACGGTTCCCGGCTCAGCGCCCGGGCCGCGGTGGATCAGCACCATGATCTGCTCTTCGTCGCTCTCGCCTTGGAAAGCGTGGGCTTCGAGCACAAGTTCACGGCCCTGAAATTCGATTGGCAAAACCGTTTCCACGGCCCAATCGGTTGGTATCTTTATCGACTTCAATGCGTTCGATTTCATGGGTTCCTCGGAGTGACGTGCTGGCGGCATAACAGCGAATTTTACTTTGCCAGCTTCGTGATCGTCGTGTACGGCAACAGCCGCTATCTACTCCGACATGGTGGATGGTTGACCGCTACCTGCTCAGATAATAGTCGACCTAACGCGTAGCAGATCACCAATAGTTCGGAAATAGGACACCTTAAAGGCCTAGCGGTTCTCGCGTGCTCGCTTAACACCAGCCTGCAAGTGCGATTTGGTAACGACAGAACTTCATTGCAAGCACAACGCTCACGTCACAAGATTGATCCCTGACATCATTGCTCGAGCCTACGCGCCCGATCGTGCCAACCCAACACACGGCGTTCCGCAGCGGGAGGTGGCGGCTCTACCAAATGCAGCACATGGATAATTTTGCCGCACTCAGCGTCGCCGCCTTGCTTGCATTCGCCCTGGCGGCGATCGGCATCGCACTGACCATACCGTGGCTTCGCGCCTTTGGTGCAGTGGCCGACGAAAACGATCGGACGATGCACGAAGGCCGCATTCCGAAAGGTGGCGGAGCACCGCTTTTAATAGCTGCTTTCGTTGCGATCGTCATTCTTGGCTCGCCTCTCGATCCAGTGCTGATCACCTGCCTCGCGAGCCTTGCTGCGCTGTCACTTATCAACGATCGCCACTCGGTTCCATTTCCAATCCGATTGCTGGCGCATTTCGCAGCCGCGAGCGCGATCGCCCTTTCTCTGCCGGGCGATGTTAACGCATTGCAGGGAACCGTGCCCTATTGGATCGATCGCGCGGTCATCGTCATTGCCCTTGCCTGGATGATGAACCTTTACAATTTCATGGACGGCATCAATGGCATTGCTGGCGTTGAGACGATAGCAATCAGCGTCGGCTATCTCGCCATCGTTGGCTCGGCGCCGTCGGGTTCAGCCCATTCCCCGCTCGCCGCCGCTGCGATTGGTGCTACGGCAGGATTTCTGATTTGGAACTTGCGCCCCGTCGCCCGCGTCTTCCTCGGCGATGCCGGCAGCGTGCCACTCGGCTTGCTGATGGGCGTGCTGATGCTCGATCTCGCCGTTCGCGGATATTGGGCGGCCGCGCTGATTTTGCCGGCGACGTTTGTCGCCGACGCCAGCTTGACCCTGCTTCAGCGCATGGCGGCGGGCGAGAAGTTTTGGCAGGCCCACAAGTCTCACCACTATCAGCGTGCCGCGCAACGCCTCGGCGCTCATCTGCCGGTGGTGGGCATGGTGACGTGCGCCAACGGCGTTCTCATTGTTCTGGCGTTATGGAGTCTCGCGGCGCCTTGGCTGGCACTGGCTGGAGCTATCGCGACGGTCGCGCTGCTGTTTTGGGCACAAGACCAAGCCGGGCGATTTCGATCTTCGGACAGCGGTCCATGACAACGGTCAACCCGGCTGCGCGTCCGCGAAGCGCGGCGGCCTCGTTAACCACGCCGAGCTGCATCCAGAGTGTTGTGATCCCCAACGCTGTCTTTAGCCTGACGGCATCCTCAACCGCGTCGGCTGCGGCGTCCGAGTTGCGAAAAATATCGACCACGTCGACGGGTGGTGTGCAATCGGCAAGGCTGGCGCGCACACGATAGCCGTGGATCATTTGTCCGGCGTTGCCCGGGTTAATCGGCTGAAGGTCGTAGCCCTGGGCCACCAGCGCGGCCATGACGCCATAGCTCGGGCGATCAGGTTTTACGCTCGCACCGACAACGGCGAACACGTCCGCCGAAATCAAAATCTGGCGCACCTCGTCATCGCTGAGACCATCGGCCGACATTGGACGACCCTCCTGTTCGGCGCGTGTTTTGCAGCGTGCCGCGTTCGCTAGACTTGCCGGTCGCTAAACTTGCCGGTCGCTAAACTTGTCTGTCATCGGGCGGAGACCAATTGGGCGAACGTTTTTCAAGGAAGGCGCCAATGCCCTCGCGGGCGTCCACGGCCAGCATATTGGCAACCATCACACGCGTCGCATCGTCGTACGCTTGCGTCAACGGAACTTCGATCTGACGATAGAAGGCTGCTTTTCCGATTGCGACCGTCGGCTGCGACTTCGCGGCAATGCGCCGGGCGAACGAGAGTGCCGTCGCCATCACGTCTTCAATCGGTACCGCGCGATTGATCAGCCCTGAAGCAACCGCATGCTCAGCCGACATCGCCTCTCCTAAAAGCAGCATTTCCATCGCAACCTTTCGCGGCACATTGCGCGACAGGGCAACCATCGGCGTTGAGCAGAATAATCCGATATTGACGCCCGGCGTAGCAAAGCTTGCGCTCTCGGCAGCAATCGCCAAATCCGCACTCGCAACGAGCTGGCATCCAGCCGCCGTCGCCATACCCTGCACGGCGGCGATGACAGGCTTGGGACACGCGACGATGGCCTGCATCATCGTCGAGCAGGCGCGCATCGTGTCTTGAAAAAATGCCTGCCCAAGATCGTCGTCTCGGCGATGGTGCGTCAGTTCCTTCAAATCGTGGCCGGAGCAGAAAACTGGCCCGTTGGCGGCGATGATGATGACGGCGCAAGACCGATCGCCGCCAAGCTCCGTTATCGCCTGTGTAAGTTCGCGAATGAGGGCTGACGACAGAGCATTGCGCGACGCCGGCCGATTGAGTGTCACGCATGCGACGCCGGCTTCTGGAGACGAACGTAGCACCAACTGCTGATCAGCCGTCGCGTAGCTCAGCATGGTGTGATCAGGCTCCAATGTGCCAACTATTGCAGCGCCTTTTCGATGTCCGCACGGTTAGCTTTAACGATGTCGATGTTCTCTTTGTACTGCAGCGGCGGCGTCGTTTTGATAGCTTCGGTCAGTTCTTCGACGAGTTGTTTTTTGTCGGCTTCCGGAATGCTGTCGTCCTTCTTCACGTCGTCGAGTTCTTTTTGCAAAGCTTCGACCGGATCGACGAAGTTGCCGCTGGCCGAATCCAAGCCGGCCATGACAATGGAAATATTGGCGGCAACGTCATCCAATTCCGCAAACGTCGGGAAGCCGTGTTTGGTGGCGATGGCGTCCAATTCGGCCTGCAGAGCCGGATCGGCTTTTTCACCGGCCGATTGAATTTTTGAGGCGATGCCGGCGAGGTCGCTCTGCGCCTTGATGAAATTTTTCACCTGACCTTCGGTCAACTGAATTTGTTTCACGTCGGCTGTCACGGGCGTGGTGCTGTTCTGCGCCGTGGCGCCGTGCAGCCCAAGCCATAGACCGAAGCAAAGGCTGGAAACGCACAACCCAATTCGACGAACTCCACGATGCGCAATAATCGCCATAGGCGTTCTCCTGCAAGATCTGCCGGCAACCGCGACCGGACATACGATGGCACCCTGACACGCGGAGTTAGACAACATTAAGAACCTTGTGCGGCCCCTTCCGTCCCCGCCCGCGCCGCGTCTTTCAAGCTTCCGTTTTCTGCCGCAGCAACTTAGGCGCCCAACGCACAGCAGCTAGGCTACAAAAGGTATTATAACACCGCAATACGCTACTATCTTACCGTAATCAATAAACTCTTGTTTTTCATGGGCTTATGGCTAAGTTCGCGAAAGTATTTGCATAAGAATGCGCGATGAATTATCAGTCTGCAAAGCGGAAGCTGGCTTTGTCGCCGCCCCGTCCGCATCCAAATCGTCTCGCCCGCGAGGAGCCTGAAGTCAGCATGTCAACCTATGTCGCCAAACCGGCCACGGTGGAAAAGAAGTGGATCGTCATCGACGCCCAAGGTCTCGTTGTCGGCCGGCTCGCCACCATCATCGCGACCCGCCTCAAGGGTAAGCACAAGCCGATTTATACGCCGCACGTCGATTGCGGTGACAATGTCATCGTCATCAACGCCGAGAAGATCGTCTTCACAGGCTCGAAGCGCGAAGACAAAGTCTACTACCGCCACACGGGCTATCCGGGCGGCATCAAAGAGCGCTCGCCGCGCCAGATATTGGATGGCAAGCATCCCGAACGCATCGTCGAGAAGGCCGTCGAGCGCATGCTCGCGCGCGGACCGCTCCAGCGCCAGCTGATGCGCAACCTGCGCATCTACAAAGGCACCACGCACCCTCACGAGGCTCAAAATCCAGCCCCGCTCGATGTCGCCAAAATGAACCGCAAGAATGTGAGGGTCTAAGTCCATGGCAACCGAAACAAAGACCCTTGCCGATCTCGGCGGCGTCAAGACGACGCCAGCGGCCGTTGAAGCCGCCCCGGTTCGTGTCCAGAAGCTGGATAAACTTGGCCGCGCATACGCCACCGGCAAGCGTAAGGACGCTGTCGCCCGCGTCTGGATCAAGCCCGGGAAAGGGATGATCACGATCAACGAAAAAGACTTCAAAGCCTACTTCGCTCGTCCCGTGTTGCAGATGATGCTGCAACAGCCCTTGAGCATCGCCAATCGGTCGTCGCAGTATGATATTCGCGTGTCGGTCGCGGGCGGTGGATTGTCTGGCCAGGCTGGTGCCGTCCGCCACGGAATTTCAAAGGCGCTCACTTATTACGAACCAGACCTTCGTGGCGTGCTGAAGAAGCAGGGCTTCCTGACGCGTGACAGCCGCACCGTCGAGCGCAAGAAGTACGGCCGGGTCAAAGCGCGCAAGTCGTTCCAGTTCTCGAAGCGCTAGTCGCGCGGGACAACGACCATACACAGTTCAAGAACAGCCCGCCCGATGGTGGGCTGTTTGCTTTTTACCCATGGCGTTGGCGCCGCCTTGAACTTCTGTTTCAAGACGTGACAAAGGCTGTTGTGCTGAATTCGCGGCGATGCCACATAGACGCGGTTGCTCGGCGCATGCGCGTTGAATAATCGCCAATAGACGCGAGCGCTGCGATTCTGGCAGACCGCCCTGCCCTCTGACGGAGTTTGATGATGGAAGGTTTGCTCACCAGCATCTCTGGTCTGCTCTCAACGCTTTCAGTTGAGATCGGTCACATGCTGTCGCCGGAATGGTGGCGCACGCATTGGGTCGCTCTTTTCAACATCCTTATGATTGACCTGACGCTCGCCGGTGACAACGCCATTGTCGTCGGCATGGCCGCCTCAAAAGTGCGCAAGGATATGCGCGCCAAAGTCATCTTCTGGGGCATCGCCGGTGCCGTCGTTTTGCGTATTCTGTTTTCCGGCATTACGCAGCAAATGCTGCAAGTCATCGGACTGACGCTGGCCGGCGGGCTGCTGCTGCTGTTCGTGTGCTGGAAGATGTACCGCCAGATCGTGGCCTCAGAAGCTCACTCGATGGCCGAGATCGAGCGCAATCTCGAAGCGACCGGTGTTCCGGCCAATGAAGTCGGGTTCTGGGGCGCGCTGTGGACGATCGTTCTCGCAGACGTATCGATGTCGCTCGACAACGTCTTGGCCGTCGCGGGCGCGGCGGGTGAATCGACACTCGTGCTGGTGATCGGTTTGGCATTTGCGATCATTCTGATGGCAATTGCGTCGTCATATATCGCCAAGCTGCTCGAGCGCTATCCGTGGATCGCCTGGGTCGGCCTCATCATCATTCTCTTTGTGGCCCTCGATATGATTTATCGCGACAGCCACGCTGTTGCCTGCAAAGCTTATGGCATCGGATGTTCCGAAACGATCTTTGAGGGCATCAAGCATCGGCTAGGATTTGGCGGTTGAGATGGCGGCTGCATCACGCGTGCGGGTCTTCATCGACGGTGAAGCAGGCACGACCGGCTTGCAAATCCGCGAGCGACTCGAGCGATTGGCATCCACGATCGAGGTGGTCAGCATTGATCCAGCGCGGCGCAAGGATGCAGCAGCGCGCGGCAACGTCATGCAAACGGTCGACGCCGTCGTCTTGTGTTTGCCCGACGAAGCGGCGATGGAGGCCGTCGCCATTGCCGACGGCCTCGGCTCGCAGTCGCCAAAAATCATTGATGCTTCGACGGCTCACCGCGTCGCACCCGGTTGGGTTTATGGCTTCGCGGAACTTGACGTGCATCAAGCTGACGCCATTCGCGGCGCCGCGCGTGTTGCCAATCCAGGATGCTATCCGACCGGCGCGATCGCGCTGATCCGGCCGCTGATCGACGTAGGCATCCTTGCCCGCGATATGCCCATCACGGTCAATGCGGTTTCTGGTTATTCAGGCGGCGGAAGATCGATGATCGAAGCCTACGAGGCCGGCCAAGCCCCGCTGTTCGAACTTTACGGCCTCGGTCTCGACCACAAACACATCCCGGAATTGATGGCGTTCGCCGGACTGACTCGTCGGCCGATTTTCGTGCCGAGCGTTGGCAACTTCGCGCAAGGGATGCTGGTGTCGATCCCGCTGCACTTGGAGACCCTGCAAGGCAAGCCAACCGCATCCGATATCGAGGCGGCATTACGTTTGCACTACGCATCAACGGCGCGGGTGCGGGTCATGCCGGCGCAATCGCGACTGGAACCGCAAGCGCTGAATGGCGGCGACGATCTTGAGTTGTTCGTATGCGCCAACCCCGTGCACGACCAGGCCGTAATGATTGCCCGTCTCGACAATCTCGGCAAAGGAGCTGCCGGGGCTGCGGTTCAAAATCTGCAATTGATGCTCGGCCTCGCCTGAACATCGCTGATGCCGTCATCAATTCTACTTTTGGCGTATGGCAAATGAGGTTGCAGGCCATCGTCCGACATCGGTCGCATTTTCAAGGTACCCCATATGCCAATCACCGCGCTCTACGCTGCCTTGTTGACACCTCTGCTGATCTTCCTGTCGGTTCGCGTCATCAAAGCCCGTCGCGGTGCCAGCGTTGCGATCGGTGATGGAGGTAATCCAGCGCTGATGCGGGCCATGCGCGTGCAGGCCAATTTCACCGAATACGTTCCGCTGGCGCTTATCCTGATGGCGTTGGCTGAAAGTTTACAATCGCCCGCGCTTGCACTTCACGCGCTTGGGGTGGCACTCGTCGTCGGTCGCAGCATTCATGCCTATGGCGTGTCACAGGTGAGCGAGACGATTAACATTCGCGTTGCCGGCATGGTGACGACATTCACCGTTCTGGGGTGTCTCGCGCTGCTGTGCCTGGCCGGCGCGATTTCGCAGTTGGTGTGACGCGGTTTAGCCGCTCAACGTCGCGCCACCACTCCGGCTTTGACAATTGCGTGGACGTGCCAGACGGCGACAGCCAACACCAGCGCGCCGCCACCTTGGTGCAACAGTCCGAGTGAGATCGGCACGTGCGCCAACAGCGTTGCAATACCAATCACCATCTGGATCGCAACCGCGCCAAGCAGTGCAAATGCTGACCATCGGATGCGATGGTCCAATGGACGGCGAACAATCGCAAGGACATGCACGAGCGCGACAACGCCCAAGAGATACGCCGTGATGCGATGATTGAATTGCACTGCGGCGTGACTTTCAAACAGACTGAGAAAAGCGGGCGTCGTGGTCCAATAGTCGGCGGGCACAAACGCGCCGTTCATATCAGGCCAAGTGTTGTAGACAAGACCTGCTTTCAAGCCGGCAACGAATGCGCCGAGCACGACTTGCAGCAAAACCAGAGCGACCACGACTTCAGCGACGGTTTTGACTCCGCTTGGAGCAGCCTCGCCCGACACGGGCACAAATTTCGCGCTCTCGTCTCGCGCCAGCCAAACGAGTGATCCGAAAATGATGAACGCCGTTGTCAGATGAAGCGCCAGCCGATACTGGCTGACATCGACGCGTTCAGACAGACCGGAGCTGACCATGTACCAGCCGATCACGCCCTGAAGGCCACCAAGCGCCAGCACGACCAACAGCTTCCGCGCAAGACCAGGGCGCAATCGTCCCGCCATCCAAAATGCGATGAGAGGTAGCGCGACCGCGAGCCCGATAACGCGACCCAGAAAACGATGCGCCCATTCCCACCAGTAGATCGATTTGAACGCATCCAGCGTCATCCCCGCGTTGACGAGGCTATATTCAGGGATCTGTTTGTATTTCTCGAAGGCAGCCAGCCAATGGGCTTGCGACAATGGCGGGATTGCGCCCAACAACGGTTTCCATTCGGTGATTGAAAGTCCGCTGTCGGTCAGGCGCGTTGCGCCGCCGACGACGATCATGGCGAATACGAGCCCTGCAACCGCCCACAACCATATTGCGACAGAGCGCGAACGGCCAACCGGTTCTATCCGATCAAGAGCGGTGTAGGATGCTGCGGTTGCAAAAGCCTGTTTCATCCGTCAAGACGTCCTGCGTGCACTTCAAGATATTGAGTGATACGCCCCGTGCGAGTGGCCCGGCAATGCGCCCATCGGGCGCGGATCCAATGTCCAACCGACGCGTAGACCGACGAACGGGTGGGCAATGAACGCCACGAGGCAGCGACAAACATGACGCAACGCACACGAAAGCTGATCGGCACCGTTGCCATGCTCGGCTTGATTATCGTTTACGCCTTCATTGCTCTGGCGGTTGCAGTCGTACTTCAAGTGCAGAACGCCAATAAAATTGTTGAACTGATTTTCTACGTCGTTGCCGGGCTGTTGTGGGTTTTGCCAGCGGGCGTCATCATCAAGTGGATGCAGCGATCCGACACGTAGCCTTGACCACAAGCATTGGCTTGGCGAACAGTCGACGTGCGCTGCACATCAGCGCGGATAGAGGCCGAGACAACAGCACTGTGACGGTGAGGCAATGTAGATTGTCGCCAATCAGCGGGCGCGTGTCTAGAACCGCTTCCGTATCCTGGGTATCGCGGTGGCAATGTATCGTGACTTGCTACTTTAAACGACGCGGGCTTCTGCAACTGGCTTCTGCATCGCGCGCAAAATGCGCTGCTGGCTGATCGGGACAACGGGCGTTGGACGCTCGAAGCGCACGACATCAATGTCGGTGACTTCGAATCCGAGAAACGTGCCGGCTGGCTCATCTGATCCGGTGACGCCGGTCTTGCCATTGCCGACGATGATCCCGGTATCGAAGCGTCCTTGAATGGCTTCAAACAAAAAGCGAGCGTCTTCGTACGTTCCGGCGACGACGATATAATCATACGCTTCATCCAGGGCATCGAGCACGAGATTGAGCTGATCGGGCTCAACATCGATGTCGATGCTGTCAAGCGCCGCGCCGCATCCGATAATGTGCGCGCGGCTGCCCGGCAGGCGCCTGACGACATCTTCGAAGCCCGCATCGCCGACCAGAAGCTCGGTCAACCCAATCCCCGGCGCGATCTTCAGGTCTGCCGCCATGCCTTTGCCGGACGGGCACCAGTCGACCAGCATGACCTGGCCACCATCGTCAGACAATGTTTGGACCAAGGCGAGAACTTCCGACGTTGGATTGACGGCGTCACTATCGCCGGAAATCAACGTCCGATGCCCGCCTTGGGCGGGTTTTTGCGCTTTAATACGCGTCGCGAGGGATGTGGTCGTCGTCTCGACTGCTGTTATGCGAACGGCTTCAGGCAAGAGCGAATTCGATGGCTCAACTTCGCCCGCAAAATTCTGCACGCTTGCGCTTGCGGCACTCGGCCGGCTTGGTGCCGACGGCAATGCAGGATGAGGCGCGCGTTCATCGCGAGCCTTTGGCAACCCCGCTGATTTCGAGTGCGGACCTATCGCTGCACTCTGATTTCGGATCCCACTAAACAGGGCATGCGCAATCGTCCAAGCCGCCCCCAACGCCATGGATGCGACCACCACCAGCACTGATAATGGGAGTTTCTGTAAGACAAGCACGTCGCTCTGAGACATCGGCGCAATCGCCGACAAGATCGCATATGTCGCGCCGCCCACGACAACGCTGATCAACACTAGACGCAGCGCATACTTTTTGAGCGCGGCCAACACCGGCAACATCTTAATATCTTCGGGAGAAGCAGGCGGGCGAACGGGCATGGCCGGATCTAGCCTCAAACAACTTGGGATCATTTAGATTAAGCCCGCGAGCAGGTTAGCAACTCCTTAAGCTGTCGTAAAAAAGGACACCGGCTCAGCAAGTTTTCTCTTTGTCCGTGCAACGCTCAGCCAACAGCGGTCTTGCTGTCGGGATCAGAGGCCCAAGTATTGCAGCAGGTTTTGCAAAATGGAGCTTATGACAGTTGCAGTACGACTGGGCTGTAAGGGCGCGCGTTGCACAGTGAAGGGTTCGGCGCCGACCGGGCAGCAGCCGACTTCAGTGCCTTTCAGGTCGATTAACCATAACGCTGCGTCGATTGCACCATTCGAGCATATCGGCCGACCCTGGCATGACGAGTGCTTCGTGGTTATCACGTGTGCAAGAAAACGGGACATCTCAACGAAGCCATGGCTCTTTCCAATCACGTCAGCGGACAGGACGGCAACGCCGATAAGCCGTCGACAGTCGTTGCGCTTGGCCGACTGGCTGACAGCCGGGTCGCAGATAGATCGAGCCTGATTTCGCCCATCGTCGTGCGTGGCTGCGTGCGCCTCGCGGATTTTGCGATTATCACCGTGCTCGGTCTGGTGATAGCCGGAGCCTACATCAACGAAGGCAGCGTTTTCGCGGCACCGCGCTACGTCGTTGCGACGCCCATCATCGCGGCCGTCAACGTTTTCGTACTGCAGCTTCTCGGCTTGTACCGCGTGCGCGCATTCTCTGCCTACGTTACGAAGCTGCCGACCGTACTCGTCGGCTGGACGGCGGCGTTCGTCATCCTGGTGGCCGGCGTCGTCTTTCTGAAGATGGGGGCCGATTTTTCACGCGTCTGGCTGGCGGCGTGGTATTGCGCCGGTTCGCTGGCTTTGATCGTGACACGATTGGCGGTGGCGACACTTGTTCGTCATTGGGCCCGCACCGGCAGGCTCTATCAGCGCGTCGCCATCTATGGCGCTGGCCCGGTCACCGAAGACCTCATCCAGCAATTCGAAGCCGATCCCGATCAGATCGTTCGCATCGCGGGGATCTTCGACGACCGCGACGACGATCGTGCGCCCCGACATGTCTGCGGTTATCCGCGCCTCGGCGGGTTGAATAAACTCATCGCCATGAGCCGCACGATGCGACTGGATCTCGTCATTGTCGCTTTGCCCATGACGGCAGAAGATCGATTGAGCAAGGTCGTTCGGCATCTTTCAGTTTTGCCAGCTGACATCAAGATGCCGGCGAGGGCGACGAGCCTTCGTTTCTCACCACGCACCTATTCGCACGTCGGGTCCGTGGCGATGATCGATCTCTATGATCGGCCGCTGGCAGACTGGGGCACTGTCTCGAAGTGGATGTTCGACAAGATCATCGGCGCAGCCGCACTCATCCTATTGGCGCCGGTGATGGCGATCGTCGCGATCGCCGTGAAGCTCGACAGCCGCGGCCCGGTGCTGTTTCGCCAGAAGCGTTACGGCTTCAATAATGAATTGATCGAAATTTATAAGTTTCGCTCGATGTACAGCGATCTGTGTGACACCGCCGCCGACAAGCTCGTCACCAAGGCAGACCCTCGGGTGACGCGGATTGGCTCCATCATTCGCAGAACCAGCCTCGACGAACTTCCGCAGCTCTTCAACGTTCTACTTGGCAGTCTGTCGCTCGTTGGTCCACGACCGCATGCCGTGCAAGCGAAGGCCGCCGATCAATTATACGGCGAAGTCGTCGACGACTATTTTGCGCGCCACAAAGTTAAGCCGGGCATCACCGGTTGGGCGCAAATCAATGGTTGGCGCGGCGAAACCGACACGGCTGAGAAGATCAAAAAGCGCGTTGAGCACGACCTCTACTACATCGAAAACTGGAGCGTGTTTTTCGATCTCTACATTCTGTTGAAGACACCGGCTTCCCTGCTGAAATCTGACCACGCCTACTGAGGTCTGCCGCTTGCAGAGCAGCGCCCCAGCAGCGTTTTTCCGCACAATAGGCCACTGGAGTTGGAGCAAGCGTATCATGCCAGAACATGTCGATCGCCGCATGCACGACGACGCGGACACACCCTTACAGCCAACGAGGGTCGCTAGATCGGCACTTTTCGCAGCCTTGGTGGTGATCGTCGCTGGTTTCGTGCTGATGCCCGGGGCAGTCCGTGCCGAGACGCGCGAACATCCGGCGATTGAGCATGCGAGCGCTACCAATCGCGAAGAAGTTAGCCGGCAAAAGACGGTGGCACTCGTATTTTCTCGCCCGTTGGACCATGCCGCCGAGCACACGGCATTGCGCCGTGTCGCCGGTATCTTCCACAATGGCCCCGTCGGAGCCGGGTCGATTGCCTCGCTCGCAGCAGCCTCGCTGCTCTTACTGGCGACACTTGCTGTTCGCCGCCGCCGGTTAAGCTTGACGGTATTTTGTCGGGCTCGTCCTCGGCGCGCGGCGCATCTCGTCAAGATTTAACGACCGACGGCTTCACGTGTCGCCACCAGCAAGGCGGCTGATCAACTGTGATGATCTGCGCTCGCGCAATCCAGTCCTGTCCGCCGCTTATCACGGGCGCTGGTCGGGCTGACAGTGCCGCCGGTTACTGTTGTCGTTCGACTAGGCGAGCGCCGTCATGATCATTGACTACGAATGCGTAGGGTTGCTGCGTCACAGGGTTGACGACCAGCGAGGCGCGCATCGACGCACGTCGCTGTTCAAGGATGAGACGATCAACCAATTCAGCGCGGCGCCAGCGTGCCAAGATCAAACTATACTGCTCGATATCGAGCGACATCGCACCCATTCTCCTCGCGAGTACGCAGTCCATGCATATCGATTGCCAATTGCAGCCTTTACCATCTTGGTGTCAGCGGGATGCGAAGACATGACGCAAGCCCGCATTATGGATAGCAGCACTGTCGCGTGTGCAACGCTCTTAGGTGTGTTCGGCAACCGCGGGGCGACCCATTCTGCAAAAGTTTTCGGCCATGTCTAAGCCCAGTCGATGGTCTGCGATGCCCATACGCCAGCGACTTCTCGTCCTCATCTCGCTTGTCCTGCTGATCTCGCTCATCGGCGGCGGGGCGCTGACCTATTGGCAGAGCGTGCGGCGCATTGCGCTGGAGATGTCGGCTGCGATTACCGTCGGAAAAACCGCAATGACGGACGCGATAGCGGCCCTGGCGCCGTCGCGTGATATCCAAAATCAGATCGCTCGCATCGTTGCGTCGTTCGATGGCGATCGCCATCTCCGGGCTCGCCTGGTCTCGCCGGACGGCGCGATGCAGCAGATGTCACGTGTGAGAGCGCCAGCCGATCCCGCGCCGGACTGGCTCAATCGTGCCCTTGGCGATCAGCGCGAGATCGTGAGTTTTGAATTGCCTCCGGAGGCGGCGCATCTCGGTCGCCTGCAAATCGAAACGGATACGCTTAATGAGGTGAGCGAAGTGTGGGACGACATTCGTCTCAAATTCATCATCATCGCATCGTTCTGCAGTCTCGTGCTGGCATCCGTGTATGCGACGCTCGGGCGGGCGTTGCGACCGCTCGAAGATCTGTCGGCAGGATTTGCTCGTGTTGCTGACGGCGACTACGAGGCACACGTTGCAGAATCGGGGCCGGCGGAACTCGCAAACATCTATCGACAATTCAACAAAATGGCCGAAAAACTCGCCGAGGCCGAACTGCAGAATGTTCGCCTCAACGACCAGCTTTCGACCGTGCAGGAAGAAGAGCGCGCTGAAATCGCCCGGGATCTCCACGATGAAATCGGGCCGTTTCTCTTCGCCGTGGACGTCGATGCCCAAACCATCGCGCCACTTTTATCGCGCGGCCAAACTGATCACGTTATCGCCCGCTCGAACGCTATTCGCCAGTCTGTCGGCCACATGCAAACGCACCTCAAAGCCATTTTAGGCCGGCTGCGGCCTACAACACTGCTCGATCTCGGGTTGACACATGCCGTTGATCAGCTGCTCGCTTTCTGGCGCGCGAGGATGCCTGAGGTGACGTTCGAACTTGACATGGCTGAGGATGGTTTCGGCGACCGAATTGATGCCGTCACCTTTAGAATTTTTCAGGAAGGCACGAGCAACGCCGTTCGCCACGGCAAACCGTCGCGCGTCGCGCTCAGTGCGCGGCGGACTGATCATGGAACCGTTCGCATTGCAGTCAGCGATGATGGGGTCGGGTTCGAAAAATCCGGCCAACGCGGATTTGGACTCGCCGGCATGCGTGAACGCGTTGCCAATCTCGGCGGCACGTTGGTGCTGACGCCGTCGACGCTCGGGAGCGGCGTTTCAATCATCGCCGAATTTCCGCTAGAACCCAAATCGATCGGGCCTCAAAGCCCGTCGGACACACGCGCAGGACTGCCATGAAAATTCTCATCGTCGATGATCACGGCGTCGTTCGCGAGGGGCTCAGGCGGCTGCTGAGCTTGCACTTCTGTGCCGAGATTTTTGAATGCGCCGATGTCGAAACCGGTCTTGCCGCCTTTAAGCGCGAGCAGCCCGACATCGTCATTCTCGACCTCAATCTCGATGGCGCGGGCGGACTGGAAATGCTGCGCCGGACACTAGCGACCGACGGCGCGGCACGGATCATTATTTTCAGCATGCATCACGAACCGGTCTATGCGGTTCGGGCCATGCGCGCGGGCGCCCGGGCCTATGTTTCAAAAAGTGCGCCGGTCGACGAGCTGATCGCGGCCATAGAAAAAGTTTCAGGAGGCGGTGATTACATTGACCAGGAGCTGGCGTCTCGCATCTCCGTCAGTAAGGTAATGGTCGATGATCCGCTGAAATCTCTGTCGATCCGCGAGGTCGAAATTCTGCGTCTACTCGGGCAAGGCAAGAGCATGACGGCGATTTCAGAGAGCCTTGGCATCGCCTACAAAACGGTCGCGAACATCATCACGCAGATGAAAATCAAGATGGGTGTGGATCGAACCGCTGACCTAATCCGGCTGGCTGTCGAGACACTCAAATCGTAGCTGGGCGAGCGACGCTTCGAGGCAAAAACTAACGGGGCAACTCTTCGACGAGATAATAGCGGTTGACCCAACCCGAGATGCTCCGGTGTTTGATAGGGCACCAGTCGGCTCGGCACCCCCCCGTGATCGTGATACCACGACCTGATGGCGCGATGATGCCGATAGCATCGTGATATTCCGAGGGCCCCGAGCGGACATTGAGAACGTCGTTGTCGCGCACGCCACCAACCCGGAATGAAGCGACGTCGTACCGTGATTGAGGCTTGGCGACCGGCGTGACAGCCGGTGCCAACGCCACTGCCACGAGCTTGGTCCCTGGGTGTGCCACAGGGCTCTGTGCACGTAGCGGCGCCGTAACTTGAGGCGGCAACGCAGGCACAGGTTTCTTTAAACTCTGCACTTTACGCGTTGGTGCCGGCGCTGACGCCGAGGTGGCGGACTTCTTCGCGACAGCGACGCTGGACTTCGCAGGCTCCAGCGAGGTGGTCGCGGGTCCTGGGCTAAGCTGCCGCGATGGCACTGGCTGTGTGATTGCGGCGATCTCTGCTTTTGGTTCGGCCTTCATGGCGACGACGATGGATGGCGCAGGTGCCGAAGGTGGCAATCCAGCGCCCTGCTCGATCATGGTCGCAGTGCCGGTCTCGCCGTCATCGCGCGTCCAAAAAATGCGCGCACCATCCTGCTGCACGTCCAGGCAGCGAGGTTCTGATTCAAACCACCGAAACCATTTGTAGCAAAGCCGGTCGCCTGAAACCCACCAGCGTCCCCGATCGGTTGCAGCACCAAGAAGCGCGGCCAGTTCCCGCGCCTCACCTGTCATCAGGCCATCGTTCGTAAACCGGATTGAGACCGTGGAGCCCAACGGCGTATCCAGCGCAAGCATGGCGCCGGTCACGGTTTGCTTGATAGCGTCGCCGCCAAGCTTAGACGGTTCAGCAACGGCCGCCCGGCCAGCAATGAAACAGCAAATGGGAATGATCAACCAACGCAAGGCATAGTCCTGAACGAATGTCGCTTTAACCTGACGATAATCGACGGCAACGGCTTGAATGCACACCAACTTCGTCCGAAGTGAGGATGATCCCTTCCGGACCGGTGTGACGCGTTGAGATTACGTACAAGACTATGAAAGAAGGATAACCAAGTCGTAAGCATGTCGCGTGAAAGAGACATGTTGTCATCACAACATTCATATCTTGCACAAGCGCTGTCTGGCGTCGGCAGCGTCAGCCACTCACCCCAGCAGCAACGAATTACGGCAAAATTGCTGCGCAGTTTGATCAGATTGATGACCGCACTCGGTCCGGCGTGATAAAATATGCGACGCCCCCGCGTTGAGCGGCGTTGGCTGCGGAAAACACGCACAAGTGTTTCATTCAAATAGCAACGCGTTGGCCGGACCACGCGAGGACTGGGTGGTTCGGCACTTTCACGGTCAACGAGGAAAAAGTGCGCACTTTGATCACAGCCGCGTACCTTTTTGAGTTTATTGAGGATAAAATCTTTTGACAAACGAGAAACTCCAGTGCTTGTTCAATAAATTCGCCGGTCAATCGTTTGCCAAACATTTAAATGACGGCCGGTTTCGCGCATCCAAGGACGTTGCATCGACGGCAATTGTCGCTGGCAACGGTTTCGCTTGGATGGGGATTGCAATGTCCTGACCTCGGGGGAGCCGCAATGACAACAGCCGTATATCCAGCCGCCACGTCGACAGCCGACGTAGGTTTGCAACGAAGCATTGATTGGCGCGGAGCTTTTTGGGTCGCCAGTGGCGTCCCGGCTCTCGTTTTGTTTTCGATCGGCGGCATCGCCGGCACGACCGGCAAACTCGCCTTTCTGATCTGGACGGTGTCCATGGTCATGGGCTTTATTCAATCGTTTACGTACGCTGAGATTGCCGGCCTTTTCCCAAATAAGTCGGGCGGGGCTTCGGTCTATGGCGCTGCCGCCTGGGTGCGATACTCGAAAATCATCGCGCCGCTGTCGGTATGGTGCAATTGGTTCGCGTGGTCGCCGGTGCTCTCGCTTGGCTGTTCGATCGCGGCCGCGTACATCCTGAATGCTTTGGCGCCCATAGGGCCGGTCCCGACGCTCGCTGAAACCTCACCTGAAGTCGTGGCGTGGCTTGGCGATGCGGCTAATGCCGGCAAGACCGCCGCCGACGCCATTGCGGCACTCTCGGCCGCAGCGACGGCCGCCGTCACGCCTGCCATCCGCACGTGGACGCTGTTTTCTCATTCCCTCGGGCCTGTCAGCTTTTCTTTGAACGCAGCCTTCTTCATCGGTGTGATATTGATGCTGCTGGTGTTCGCCATTCAGCACCGCGGAATTCTTGGCACCGCCAACGTCCAGAAGTATATTGGGCTTTTGGTCATCGTTCCGATGCTCATCGTCGGTGTTGTACCAATCTTGACTGGCCAAATCGACTGGTCGAATTACTCGCCCCTGCTGCCGCTGGCAGCGGCCTACGCGCCTGAGCCTGGCGCCTGGAATATCCCTGGCTGGACGTTGGTGCTTGGCGGCATGTTCATTGCCGCCTGGTCGACTTACGGATTTGAAACCGCAGTTTGCTACACGCGCGAGTTCAAGGATCCCAAAACCGATACCTTCAAGGCTATCTTTTATTCGGGCCTTTTGTGCCTGCTGCTCTACATCCTTGTGCCGTTCACGTTCCAGGGCGTGCTCGGCTTGGACGGCATGCTGGCGACGCCGATCGTCGACGGCTCGGGTGTCGCCGAGGCCATGGGCAAAATGGTTGGCGGTTCTGGTTTTGTCACCAACATCCTTGTGATGATGATGATTCTAGCGCTGCTTCTCTCGATCATGACGGCGATGGCTGGATCGTCACGCACGCTGTACCAAGGATCGGTCGATGGCTGGCTGCCGCGCTATCTGAGCCACGTGAACGAGCATGGCGCGCCGACTCGGGCGATGTGGACCGACCTGGTTTTCAACCTCGTGCTGCTTGCCATTGCTGCGGCCGATGCGACGAGCTTCTTCTTCATCCTCGCCGTTTCGAATGTCGGCTATATCATCTTCAACTTCCTCAATCTCAACGCTGGCTGGATCCATCGGATCGACAACGGGCATATCGAGCGGCCGTGGCGGTCACCGACATGGCTGCTGGCGCTCGGCACATTGTTCGCTTTCGTCAATGCCGTTTTCATGGGAGCGGGAGCCAAGGTCTGGAACCCGATCGCCCTGTGGGCTGGGCTTGCAACTGCGGCGATGATCATTCCGGTGTTCTGGTTCCGCCACTACGTCCAGGACAAAGGTCAGTTCCCGTCACAGATGTTGTCTGATCTCGGGCTGACTCAGGCGGACATGAAGACGCGTAAGGCCGGTATGCTGCCCTATCTGACACTGGTGGCGGGCCTCATCGTCGTCCTCGTGTCGAATTGGCTATTTGTATTGCCGGGCTAACGCCGTTCGATGCAAAGCGACTTACAGGATGGGCCGGTTCCGCCGCGAACCGGCCCTTTCTTTTGATGCCGCCTTCGGCGTCTGATTGTGCCATAGTGCCGGAGCTGAAACCTGTTGCAGTGCGCTTCGAAGTGCGTACACTGCCACTTACATTTGTTTCTCAGGACGAAACAATGCGTGCAGCGCATCTTTTCATTTTTGCCGTTCCTATCGTCCGCCGTAAAGCTGGCACCGCGCGCTGTGAACGGCACGCGCAGTTGCGCGGTCCTGCTTGGTGTTGGCGTTGGGACAACAATTCATGGCCTTCGACTGAAGCCGGGGCGCGGCAATGTTAGCGCCCGGAATTAAAAGCCGGCCGGTCTATCCCGGATTGACCGCCGATTTGGCCGCCAAGCACAATCTCATTTCGGCCGAGGCTGACGGCGCCGCAGCGGTTCTTGATATGGCGAAAACAGTGACGCCGGATTTCTTCCAGCGCTCGACAATTTTGTATTGCAGCGCCGGCTCAGCCGGAAAAATTTATGAGCAAGCGTTGCGAGATCTAAAGCCCAACGCCTTGTGGGTCTTCCCAACGCTCGCCACCGCCCTGTTCCGTCTGCGCGGAACAATCGCGACACTGACGATGGGAACGCGACTCTACGCAGCGGGCACCGAGCCGTTTATCGGCAGCGTCATTCAGGAGGCGATTGCCGCCGGAATCGACTTCAAGTCGGTCATCACCGAACATCGAGGCTCGGCAAAACGCCGCGTGCAATGCGTCCATTGCAAGGGATTTACCGAAGACGTCACAACCAATCCCGTCGTCTGTGCACACTGCGGATTGAACCTGCTCGTGCGCGATCACTATTCGCGACGGCTAGGCGCGTTCCAGGGCGTCTGCATCGATGCCGAAGTTCCGGGCGAACTCCCCGAGACGGAAGATCTCTACAAATGACGATTTCAACGGACATTCGTGTGCGCGTTGCCGACGTCGAAACCATCGCCACCGGCATCAAGCGATTTATATTCGTGTCGCTGGACGGCCATCGGTTGCCGGAATTTTCGGGTGGCGCACATGTCGTCGTAACAATGCCGGACGGCGATCACGTACGCCGCAACCCCTATTCGCTTATGGGCTCGCCGTTCGACGGCAGCCGCTATCAGATCAGTGTCTTGCGAACCGAGACATCACGCGGCGGATCGCACTACATGCATGACCACGTGCAGCCCGGCAGCGAATTGATGATCAGTCAGCCCGTCAACCTGTTCCCGATTGATCGGCGCAGCCGCCGCCACATCTTCATCGCCGGTGGCATCGGGATAACGCCGTTTCTCGCCATGGCGACGCAGCTTGAACGCGAGGCGCAAGCCTTCGAACTGCACTACGCGATGCGCTCAGCCGACCGTGGCGCCTATGTTGCCAATCTCCGCGCCCGATATGGTCACCGCATTCACACCTACATCGACGATCAGGGCGAAAAGCTTCCCTTGGAGCGGCTTCTCAACGGCCAGCCACTCGGCACGCATTTGTACGTCTGCGGCCCAACGGGCATGATCGACTGGGTTCTAGGCGCAGCGAGAGACGCAGGGTGGCCCGAGGAAAACGTCCATCATGAGCGTTTTCTGGCTCCCCCCGGCGGCAAGCCGTTCACCCTCGAATTGGCGAAGACCGGAAAATCGATCACCGTCGGTCAGCACCAGAGCATGCTGGAAGCCATTGAAGCCGCCGGCGTCGATGCGCCTTACCTGTGCCGTGGCGGCGCCTGCGGACAATGCGAGACCAGTGTCATCTCGTGCCACGGCGCGCTGCATCACAACGACCACTACCTGCTCGATGACGACAAGGCATCCGGCAAAAAGATCATGATCTGTGTATCGCGCATCGATGGCGAGAGTATCGTTCTGGATCTGTGACGGGCTTGGTCACAGTCACGAACGAACCACATCAAGTTGGTTGGAGAATACGATGGGTCTGATCTTCAAAAACGAAACGTACCGTGACGACTTCACGTTCTCCAATAGCCGTGAAGCAGTGTGGCGGTTTCCGTTTCCCTTTCACGAAGACAAATACATGTATGTCGTGAATATCGAGCCGCATGTGCCGGGCCCGAAAGGGACTGTGTACGAGTTTCCGATCGACATCGATGAGCACTACGTGTCCGACATGCGCGACCGCGCTCTCGTCTTGCAGGAAGATCCACTGCGCTGCCAATCCCTGCCGCACATGATCACCGCCGAATGGGATCTCGTCGAATTGCTCATGACGTCGATGGCCAACGACTTTCCCGACCACTTCACGCTGACACGCGATGGCGATAACTGGCATTGGGTCAATCGCCCGATGGGGATCGAGCAAACGTTTGTCTTCGGCGACATTTCAACGCTGCCCTACCGGCCGATGGAATACATCACGCGGCAATGTCAGGGTGACTTCTGTCTGCTCGATCAGCGCGACGGCAATCTTTGGATGGATGCCGGCGTTGTCACGTCGCAAGCCGACTGGTCGCTCGATTTTGACGTCGGCATGAACTTCATGGAATGGCACGCGCCGGTCCCATTAGCCCATGAACGCGGCGTCTTCGACCGTGCTTTGAAATTTCTTCTCAACCTGCAGCAAGGCCGTCCCGTTCGCCGCTTGAATTGGACGATGACGATCAATCCCCGCCTCGATACCAGTCCCGAAAATTATCACAAATGGGGCACTGATCGCACGACGGTGACGCCGCAAAACGTCGGCGAAAAAGTGCATCTGCGTGTCGAGATGCAGGGCCTTTGGCGGCTGCCGAGATCGAATGCCATCGTGTTTTCGATTAGAGCCTATCTGATCAACATGAATGATATCGCCACCATTCCGAAGTGGCGCCGCCGGCTGCACCGCGTGCTCAAAACGCTTCCGCCTGAAATTGGCGGCTACAAGGGGCTGACGCGCTACCAACAGACAACCATCGACTGGCTGTCGAAGTTCGACGATGGAGCGACGACCTCACCCGGATGTGGACCGGAGTAGCATGTGGCACGCGGCTCGCTTGCAATATCCCTCATCACCTCAAGCTAAAACCATCGACGCGAAACGGGGCGGAAAAAATTATGAAACAGCGGATCGCAATCATCGGCGCCGGGCCAAGCGGGCTGGCAGCCCTCAGGGCCTTTGAGAGTGCGAAACTCAAAGGCGCAGACATCCCCGAAGTCGTGTGCTTCGAAAAGCAAAGCGACTATGGCGGGCTGTGGAACTACACGTGGCGCACCGGGCTCGATGAATTTGGCGAGCCGGTCCACGGCAGCATGTATCGCTATTTGTGGTCCAACGGGCCGAAGGAATGCCTCGAATTCGCCGACTACTCATTTGAAGAGCATTTCGGCCGGCCAATCCCGTCGTACCCGCCTCGCGCTGTCTTGCACGACTACATCAAGGGCCGCATCGAGAAGAGCGGCATCACGCACTACATCAAGCTCTGTCACGCCGTAAAATGGGTAGCATACGACGATGCGTCGGAAAAATTCCGCGTCACGGTCAAGGATCTCAAGGCCGACACCACCACGACATCTGAATTCGATAACATCATCGTCGCCTGCGGGCATTACTCGACGCCGAACATCCCGGAATTTCCCGGCGTCAATAAATTCCCAGGCCGCGTCATGCACGCCCACGATTTCCGCTCGGCCGATGAGTTCGCTGGCAAAAATGTTCTGCTGATCGGCTCAAGCTACTCGGCGGAAGACATTGGCATACAGTGCCACAAGTACGGTGCCAAATCGGTCACGTTCAGCTGGCGCACGAAGCCGATGGGCTTTGGCTGGCCTGAAAATTTCAAGGAAGTCCCACTGCTGACGCACGTCGTCGGCAAGACCGCCCACTTCAAGGACGGAACCAGCCAGGAAGTCGACGCGATCGTGTTGTGCACGGGATACCTCAACCATTTCCCATTCATGGAAGACTCGTTGCGGCTGAAATCTCGCAACCGCCTGTATCCGCCGAACCTGTACAAAGGCATCTTCCTTTGGGGCCAACCGAAGGTCATGTATATCGGCATGCAGGACCAATATTATACCTTCAACATGTTCGATGCGCAGGCGTGGTACGCGCGCGACGTCGTGCTGGGGCGCATTGCGCTGCCATCGCTCGATCAGCAGGCCGACGACATGGTGAAATGGATCTCGAAAGAAGAAAATCTGGCTGACGCATTCGAGGCCATCGACTTTCAGACCGAATACGTTCGCGATCTCATTGCGCCGACCGACTATCCGCGTCTCGACGTCGACATGGTTGCTCGATTGTTCAAAGAGTGGGAGCATCACAAGATTGAAGGAATTTTGACGTATCGCGATCGGTCTTATCCTTCGACGTTGACCGGCACAGTCGCGCCGCAGCACCACACAACGTGGCTGAAGGCGATGGACGATTCATTGGAAGCGTTTCTTGCAAATCAAGCCTGACGGCCGACGCTAATTGCGGATGATTGCTGGCGCCCGCAGCTGTAGACCGCCGGCAATGTCACGCCAGCACAAGGACCGATGAGATGGACGCAGCTACCGTCGTCTCGCGTGATAGGCCGAAGCTCATCGCGGCGGGCACGCGCGCACTCGATGTCGGCGTCGAACGCTATGTCATGAAGGGCGGCGGTTCGATGGTGTTCCAGCTCGATG
This sequence comes from Hyphomicrobium sp., assembly GCA_019748215.1. GTDB lineage: Bacteria > Pseudomonadota > Alphaproteobacteria > Rhizobiales > Hyphomicrobiaceae > Hyphomicrobium_B. The sequence continues at coordinate 1,372 of JAIEPV010000170.1, read as the reverse complement.
CTGGCGACGTGATTGAACTAACGCCGATCGAGGGTAGTCAGCAAGTCGAAGTGTCGGCGTTCTTCGCGTCCGGCAAAGACGGTCTCGGCGCGCTTGGGTTGAAAGGCACCGCCAAGCCGATCGGGCTGCAGGCGATTCTAGCGGCTGACAGCGAAGACGCTGCGCGGGTTCGCTTTGGCTTGTATCGCCGGCGGCTAGATCTCGGCAGAGTCAAGGCCGCGACCCTGTTCGATGGCGACACGCCACCCGGAGCAATCGCGAGCTTCACCGCGCAAACCGACGTCATTGTCGTCGCTGCGGCTCCCGCCACAGCGATGCTCGTATGGGAGCAAAATCCGCCAAGCGACATCCTGATTTTCATTCGTCGCCTCCGCATGCCCGCCATCGGACTGCATCGACTACCCGAACCACTCGCTGAACCTCGTCTCGATATTCGCATCAATATTGCCAGCGCCGAAAGTTTCGAGGTGTTCGAGGGTGAATTCATTCAGATTATCGATGTCGCCGGACGGCAATGCTCGGACTTCCTCGCCTTTGAACGCAAGGCACTGGATAGCGGTCGCGTGCTCGGTCTCGATGCGACGACGACGCGGACGGTAACAGGACTGGCCTACCCGAAACCTGGTCTATCGTCGAAGTTCTATGACCGGGAGCGTAATGCGCTCGTTGAAATCGTGCAGGATACCGTCGGCCGGCACGACACGTTCAACCTTGCTTGCACCAAACGGTTCTACGAAGACGCCGGCTATTTCGGCCACGCCAACTGTTCTGACAACCTAAACACGATCCTCGCGCCGTACCAAATCGACGAACGCCGCGGCTGGCCAGCGATCAACTTTTTCTACAATACCAACGTCGATGCCCATAACACGATCTGGTCAGACGAACCTTGGTCGCGTCCGGGCGACTACGTCCTCATGCGTGCACTCAGCGACCTCGTCTGCGGTGCAACCTCTTGCCCCGATGATATCGACCCCGCCAACGGCTGGGAACTTTCTGAAATTCAGGTGCGCGTCTATGCCAAAGATGCGCCCTTCAAGCGCGCGATCGGATATCGGATGACGCCTGACACGCCTGTTCAACTGACACGCGAAACCGGTTTTCACCCGCGCACGTCGGCGCTGACGCGGGCATTTGTCGAATACCGCGGATTTTGGCTGCCAAACTGTTTTGCGAACAACGGTCCGATCGACGAGTACTGGGCGTGCCGCGAACGCGCCGCCATCATGGACCTCAGCCCACTGCGCAAACTCGAAATCATGGGGCCTGACGCCGAAACTTTTCTGCAAGGGCTTTTCCCGCGCGATATTCGCAAGCTGGCCGTCGGGCAGATTTTCTATACGCCGATCTGCTACGAGCATGGCGGCATGAT
>JAIEPV010000084.1 GCA_019748215.1 Hyphomicrobium sp. | reverse complement strand
TCCAGCGATTTGACGCGATCGGCGGCCACTTGTGACCATCCACCCGGGGCGGCACCCAAATCGACCACGCGTTGCCCGGGCTTCAAAAGCTTGTAGCGCGCATCGATCTCTTTCAATTTGAAGGCGGCGCGCGAGCGAAAGCCATCGCGCTTGGCTGCGGCGACATACGGGTCGTTCAACTGCCGGTCGAGCCAAGCCGCCGACGACGCCGACCGCTTGCGCGCCGTTTTGACGTTGACGCGCAGCTCGCGCTGGCCACCACCAATTCCGCCGCGCGAGCCGCCTTTGCCACCGCCAGCACCTCCGACCGAAGTTTTTTTGCTCATCGCCCGCCGCCCAGGTCATCGCGCCGCCCGCTGCCACGGCGGCGACGCGCGGACCGCCAAACACCGTCTTCTATCATCAGCCGCGTTAGAATGCCTTCGCGCAAGCCGCGATCGGCAACCCGCAAGCGCTCCGCCGGCCACATCCGCAGAATGGCATCCAGAATGGCGCATCCGGCGAGCACCAGATCGGCCCGCTCGCGGCCGATGCAGGGTTCAGCGATCCGCTGCTCATAGCTTTTGGCGAGCAATTGCTGACTGATGTCGTTGACATCGGGCACGTCGAGCCAAAGTCCGTCGACTTTGTTGCGATCATAGCGTGGCAGGTTGAGCATGATGCCGGCGATCGTCGTCACTGTGCCCGAAGTTCCAAGAATGTGCGTCTTGCGTCCGGCAAGCCGATCGCGAAATCTGTGCTCGTCTTCGAAGGGCTGCAACATCCCTTCGACCACAGCCGACATCGCCGCGAAGCTCTCCGGCGTAACTGTGCGGCCATCGAACCGCTCTGACAAGGTGACGACGCCGACCGGCAACGAGGTCCAAGCCAGGATGGCTTCGTCGACGTCGACGCGGCCCTGCTGGTTGCGCCGCGAACCCGTGCGCGTCAGATCCAGCCAGATGATCTCGGACGACCCGCCGCCGATGTCGAACACCAGCACATAATCCGCCGACGGATCGATCAGTGTCGCGCAACCCGAGACGGCCAGCCGCGCTTCGGTCTCGGGCGTCAGCACCTCGATGTCGAGGCCAAAGCGATCTCGCACCGTGCTGATGAATTCAGCGCCGTTCTCCGCCACCCGGCAGGCTTGCGTCGCAACCATTCGCGTGCGCCGAACCTGATGGCGATCGAGTTTACCGGCACAGACTTTCAAGGCGTCCAACGTGCGGCTCATGGCGAGATCGGACAAACGGCCGGAATGGCTGACGCCTTCGCCAAGCCGGATGATACGCGAAAACGCGTCGACGACGCGAAAGCCGCGCCGTGACGGCCGCGCGAGCAGCAGCCTGCAATTATTGGTCCCAAGATCCAGGGCTCCATAGACGGTGGTCGGCTCGCCGCCGGCATTGCGGCGGTCGCCCCCGCCGCGGCGAGGCGGCGAAAGACCATCGTGCCTTGAACCTGTCGCGGTGCCCGCCGCCGCGCTGGTGGATCGCGGTTTTTTTTCGGCGCGCTCGTCGTCGTGCGGCGTGAGCGTATTGGACGTGAGCACGATGCCAGCAGCTGCGCGGGTCCGCGCTGCGTCGGTATTGATCTCGGCCGTCGCGCCTTGGCGCCCGCCGTTTTTTTCGCCGTTGTCACGTTCGGAATTCAAAGCACCACTCCAGCGCCTGGCACGACGATCAACCGGATCGCCGGTTGATTGTCCTCATCAGGCTGTTGTCTGGACCTCACTGTTGCCGGACTGTATCAGGTTAGCTGCCGAGGTAAAGCCAACCGCTTGCGACGGACTATTCAATTCACCATGGAGTTCGAAGCCATCGCAGCCGTTAACGACACCATTGGACGAGTGCGCGGTGGGCCGCTGTTAGCGCGCGCGTTCACCCGTCACGTAGCCGCTCTCATGGCACTAACGGCGTCGACGTTCTTTGCTTCCGGCACGCCGCACTCATACGCACAGTCGCTTTCCGGCGATGCGCTGGCGCGTCGATTGAAATCGGCCTATCCGGACGACATTTCGGCCGTCGAGGGCAATGCCGTCATCTTCAAGGATGGAACCCGATTGGCGATCGACGATGGCGGCGGCGAGAAGAGCTTCGATGCGTGGCTGGCGCGACCGGACATCGCTGACATGTTTCGCTTCACCTACCCGGCCGGCGAAGCCCTGACGGTGCCGGCGTCCGATTTCGATCCTGGGCGGGCGAGAAATACGGCGTTTTTCGAAAAGATTTACGGCAACTGCCGCACGGGTGACGTTCGCCCGGATCTCGTCAGCGTCGTGTGGCTCAAGACCAAGGCGCCGCAACGCGTGCTGATGTCGGCGCGCAATGGGGTGGCGGAAAAACTCCGCGGCGTGAGCGCGGAGCTCGACGCCTTACCCTCGAGGTTCGACCGATTTTTAACGCCGATTGCTGGCAGCTATGTCTGCCGCGCCATTGCCGGAACATCGACCCCATCGGCGCACGGCTATGGGATCGCCATTGATATTGCGCTGTCGCAGTCGAATTATTGGCGGTGGGACCAACGTCGTGATCGGCGCCATCGCGTCCCGCAGTACCGAAACGCGATCCCCATCGAAATTGTCGCGATCTTTGAGAAGCACGGATTTATCTGGGGTGGACGCTGGTCGCATTACGACACGATGCACTTCGAATATCGCCCCGAGCTGATCGAGCCGTCGCGGTGAGACGCAGGCTCGGCGGGCTCTGAGTTGCAGGCGTATGCGCGATCATCGCCCGCCTCGGCTTGCGGTCACTCGGCTTGCGATCGACGGGCGCTGCTGCTATGACGCCCGCCTGGGTGCTGTGCGCAGCTCTGCCCCGGCTGATGGGGGCCCGGCTGATGGGGGATCGTCTAATGGTAGGACTGCAGACTCTGACTCTGCCTGTCTAGGTTCGAATCCTAGTCCCCCAGCCAAAATCACGCCTTCTAAACCCGATTTTTCCTGCGGTTCCTTGATCCGCCTCGGGTTTGTCACCCTCTTTGACACAACACGCGGCATAACATTGGGCATAACACGCATGCTCAATCGAACCCGCGCGCGCCTCACCCTCGTCCTGTGAGCTGGGTCATGATTGTGAACTACATGCACAAACGCCGCGGCTATTGGTACTACATCCGCAGGGTGCCATTAGAACTGCGCGCCCACGAACACGGCCCCTTCATTATCCGGAGCACCAAAATCCGGATCGGCGATGACCCGCGCGGCGTCGTCGCGCGTGCCCGGGTCAACGATTTTGATGCGCAGCAAAGCGCCCGCTGGCAGGACCTCCTCGCCGGGCTCGATCCCAATCTCAGGGCGCGCTACCAGCGCAACCTTCAAATCGCCCGCGATCAACGTCTGCCATATCTCACACAATGCGGCGTCAGCGCACTTTCCGACGCCGATTTCATAGAGCGGCTACGCATCGTCGAAGACGCCCCCTCGCCCGATCTCGCCTCGGCCATGTTCGGGACCGTATCGCCGCCGGCGATCATGGTGTCGGATCTGTTGGACGAATACTGCAAACTCAACGCCGCCTCCCTCGCGCAGAAATCGCCTAACCAGCTTTTGAAATGGCGTGTCGCGCGCCAGACGAGCCTGAATGTCTTCATGACCGTGACCGAGGGTGACAGGGAGCTTTCCAAGATCACGCGCTCCCACGTGCTCGCATACCGCAATCATTGGAACCAGCAAGCCGTCGAGGGCAAAATCCAGATCGGCTCCGCCAACAAATATATCGGCCGATTTACCGCCATCGTGAAAGCCGTGGCCGAGGCTCATCAGATCAATATCGCCCCTGTCTTTCAGAAAATTTATATTGCAGGCGCCAAAAAGGGCAAGCGCCAGTCCTTCGACGTCGATTGGGTCCAATCGGTGCTACTCGCCGAAGGCGCTTTGAACGAGCTCAATGCAGAAGCCCGGGCCATTGTGTATCTGATCGTCGAGACAGGTTTGCGCCTCGTTGAAGCCTGCAACCTGTCCAAAGACACGATCAAGCTCGATCATAAAATCCCGCACGTCCAGGTTCGGCCTGAGGGCCGCCAACTCAAAACCGACCAATCGGAGCGCGATATTCCGCTCTCAGGCGTCGCGTTAATGGCGATGCGACAGCATCCGCAAGGTTTTCCGCGTTACCGGGACAAAAACGCTACCGCGTCTGCAGTGATCAACAAATTTCTCAGATCTAAGTTCAAGATAGAAGACGGCCAGACACTGTATTCACTGCGACACACATTCAAGAACCGACTGCGCTCCGCACGCTGTCAGGATGAGATTTCCGTGCGCTTGATGGGCCATGAATACGATCTGCCGGAATATGGCGAACCCTCGCTGGAAGACAAACTCTACTGGCTGAACAAAATCGCATTGAAGCCGCCGACACGCGTGTAATGCTTCGCGGCACGCCCCGTATGCGGCCCTCTCATGGGTCAAAATGCAGTCCACGAAAGCGTCGGCGCTTTAATTCCCGGCCCATCTCCCAATCTTCAACCCATCGCCCCGCAACCCGCGCAATGGACCAGGCAGAGGATGAGAAGTTCCCACGATACAAGCCTTCTCCTCTATGGCGTTGGTATCGAACATTTCGACCATCATCTTTATGAGATCGTCTTGCCGGGACGCACGCATTTGCATGCCCGCAAGGCTGCGGAAATCCTTTTGGCGACGTCAGGCACAGCGCAATTTAAACCTTTTGACCTGATGGGCTCCGGGCCCACGGATCTCGCATCCGAGTATCGCGCCGGACTCCCGAATCTTTTGCCGGCGCTCCTCAAAGCCTACGGCGTGCTGAGCAACGCGCGCACTGAGCTCCGCGCCGAACCCGAACTTTTCGAAGCCCTCGAATATCAAATCGATGCTGCCCGCCGCGTGATCAAACCAGCGCCGGAGCAATTGCGCACTTTTCTTCAGCAACGCGCGCTCTGCCGCCTTCCGGTGCAAATCAAACGCGCCGAAGATCTCTCGCGCACCCCGGCCAATGGGTTCGAGCCGCATACCCGCCTTGCCCGCTCCAGCGTCTCGGCGGCCCGCGCTTTTGCGCAGTCTTTGGAAAAAGACGCCCGTGAGATCGCCGCGCTGAAGACCCGCATCCATGAGGAGCATCGTTTCGCGCGCGCCCAAATCTCGCGCGCAGCCCATCACCGCTTCGCAACCATACGCGTTCAGATCAATGCTGCCTTTGCCCCGCAATACCAAGCGCTCAAAGCGCCTGCGCAAAGCCTTGTGGCCACCTTTGATCAATCGATGATTCCCATTGGCGCCCTCGCCCGCGAGGCGCTACGCAAAGCAACCGTTCAAGCTCACCAGCAAGCGTTAAAATCAGCATTGCAGCCGGTTATCGACGAAAAGCGCGCCGCTTTACTGCAAGCCAACCAGCTGCATGACCGGTTTCACAACACCGATCGGGCGCTCAGCCAAACCTCAACTCCGGGGTTGCAGCGCCTATGGCGCGCGCTCTCCAGCGAACACGCCCGACAAACTCACGGTCCCGCCAGCATTACGCAACCGCACGCCACCAAACCCGGCTTTATTGAAAGACTGGCGTCGCGCGCTGATCTTCACCGCGACCAGCGACCTGCCTCCGAACAAAACAACCACCCCGAACTCGACTGACAACGTCCAGCGGTTCCGCGATCATCGAGTTTTCTGGGCATACCAATCCTAAATTTTAAATTGATCCATTTTGCCGCCCTTTTTTAGTTTCTCCGCCAGCCACCGGGGCGTGCGGCCACGTCCGGTCCATGTTTCAGACCGGTTGTCAGGATTGACAAATTTCACTGCGACTTTGTTGCCTTTTTTGCGAGCGGGGCCAAAAAAGTCCGAGACGCTAAAGCCGCGCTTTGCTGCAAGATCTTCAAGGGCACGCCTCGTATCCTCACGCTCTTCTTTGCGCTTGTTCTCGATCGCATCACCGAGATTTTTGTGCATGTCGATCATCTGCTTGAGCGTCATGCCGCTAAAGTCATTCTTGGCCATTGTCTTACTTCCTTTGCGAAGCCTTCGTTGTCTTCGGCTACTATTGCCAACCATTGTAGGAATGGACGTTATGGGCCGGAAATATTTATTTTCTGCAACTCCAACCGCTCGACATCTCCTATTCAAACGAATTGAAACTCTGATAATATAATTTCTATACACCCATAGGTTATATTATTCTTGAATTTTCATCATTATCAGCTCACAATAATAATGTGAGCCGTATCCCTCAACCTCGCCGACCCCGTGCCAAGGCCTCGAGAATTCCTAAAACGCCTGGAGCCCTGACAATCAAAATGTCCGGAAAGGACGATGCTCCCCTGACGATCGAACAGTTCAAAGACACGCTTTACGATGCGGCGCGCATGCTTCTCCCCTATAATGCAACACACCGGATTAAGCGGGCGGCGCTTTATATTACGACCGTCGACATGGATGGCAGCCTCTCATCCATGACATTCGATCAAGACATTACAATACGGCCCTACGAATGCGCCGCTGAAACATTCGATACCCCCAAGAGATGAGAAGTCCCTGCGGGGCGGTGAGCGACAGAAGCTTTCAGAGAGAGCTTCGTCCAAACCAGCCCTCGAAAGGAATTCTCATGACTTCTAGCTCCGATTTGCAAGACAAACGACACCCCTCCTCCACGTTCGATTGGTCTGTCCCCGTTGAAGGAGACCCGGCGCGAAAAAACGCATTTCACCGCGCCGCCAGGACACAACTCAAAGCCCTGGCAAACCATCTGGGATGGACCAATTTCAGCTATGATCTGCGATCGAACCTGGCAGGCATCGCCGTTTGCGGCGAAACTACCCTCCATCACGATTACATCTATATTGCAGTCTCCCAGTGTCGGCCCGGCGCCGGCACAGGCATCCTGATCCGCTCTTGTAAGGGTCGAAAGGATTTTGTCGGCGGAACGAACTCCTATGCTCCGCTTGAACTCCTGGGTGATGTCTGTGCTTTAGCCCGGCGCATTCTGCCGTTCATTCCGCACACACATGGCGGAGGCGCAGCATGAGACACGACCTCGACAGCCTTGATGCTACGATTCTCTTAACGCGCCTCGCCGCCTGGAATGCCCGCCGCGGTCCCCGCATCGGCGACAAGATCATAATGAGCGATGGCTCCATACGACGCCTCGCTCACGATTCCGGCTCTGATATACAAACAACGTCTCGCACCCAGCCCGGCGACCAAAGTTTCTATCTCGGCCACGGCTACTGCTCATTCTCGGGAAGCCTCGGCGATCTGATCGCTAAAGATCAACTCCATGATACCGGACTGACCGAAGACGGGTCCGTTTGGTTTTTTCATCACGACCAGGTCAAGCCTTTCAACGCCGTTCAAGCCAAAATCCCGTGCCGCCTTTATAAGCTGAAAGGCGCTGCATGACATCGCCACCTCGTAATCGCACCCAAATCCAAGCCGTCCCAGTCAGCTAAAACCAACCTGAACACGCACCCGCGCAGGCGTCTACATAAGGCTGACGCCGGGCAGACGGATTTCCTCAAAAATTGCTCTGCCGCGCGGGCCGGCTCGTCCGCGTCAGCCCCTCCGGATCAGGCAAGTGCTACGATCTGTATGCCCATGCTATATTACCAACATCGATTTATTATACATATATATGGATTGCTGTATTAACTCCGGAATGTGGATAGTTTTGCGAATTGATATTATGGTCATTGATAATCACCATCATTTCAATTGATAGTATTTATGCGCTCCCCTGAACCCGCGTGACTAATTCCACGCACTCCAGGGCTCGCGAGCTCTTATGAAGACTATAACGCAACCGCGGTTCTAATCTTTTTTCAAAAGACGCTCCTCCGAGAACGCGCAGTGACGGTCCCGCGTCCCGGCGCACCCGCGCACACGTAACGAAAGGAGTGTCATTTGAAAACCATTGTCGTCATGTCGCAAAAAGGTGGGGCCGGGAAAACAACCCTTGCCATCAATCTCGCTGCCGCCGCCATTAAAAGCGGGTTCCAGGCTGTCCTGGCCGACACCGACCCTCAGCAATCTGCCTACAACTGGTACAAAGACCGGCAGAAGGGTCTCGAACCCGATGTTATCTCATCATTTCCGGACCGTCTCGGCGATAATCAGGATCTCGCCCGGCATGCCGGCGCAGATTATTTTATCGTCGACACGCCGCCCAATGCGTCCGAATACGCGATCCGTGTCGCAAAATTGGCCGATCTGATCCTCATCCCGACCAAACCTTCGTGCTTTGATCTAATCGCTCTTGAGCGGACGGTGACCGTCCTCGATACAGTCAAAGTACCGGCCTTTGCCGTACTCAATGAATGTCCGACTTACGGTTCCGAGGCTGACGATGCAGAGGATGCTCTTCTGCAATACGGTCTCATCACCTTGCCGAACCGCATCCATAACCGCGCTTCCATCCGCCGGCACACGACTCCGCTTCAAACGATATTCGAATATGAGCCGGACGGCAAAGCGGCCGTAGAATTTTCAGCGCTCTTTAAAGCCGTCGCCCTGTATTTTTTAAGAGAGCATCAAGCTCAGCGCAAAATTCTAACTCGAAAGGAGCGGGTGCTTATCCATGTCCAGAAATAGCAAATCAAAACATTCTCTCGCCGATATGATCAAGGAGCGCGCCCAGCGTCCCGATTTCCTTCCCAAATCGTTTCTCGAAGACAACACCCGTCTTGCGGATGAAACGCTCCCACGCGATGGCGCATCGGCGAGCCCCTCATCGCCAGAGCCCGCGCACCCGCAAGCCTATCAAGGTCTGGCCAAGACACCCGATCCGCAGGTGTCGGCTGAGAGCACGGGCACGGCAACCCGCGCATCCGCGAGCCCGCGCGCCTATGCCCAGGCTGTTTTGAATGATTGGGATTCTGTTCCTTTACCGTCTCACCAGGCGGTACGGCAGGGGCCACAACCTTCGACAACCGCCACGTCGGTTTCCCCCTACAGACGGGACTTGAAACGCGTGGCGACCTATCTGTTGGATCCAGCCAAAGACCAGTTGCGACTGCTGAGCTTCAACGAGAGAACATCGGAAGAAGATCTGGTACGCGAAGCCATCGATCTACTGTTTAAGCAGCGCGGCTTGCCGCAGATCGCCTTTGCTGGCGCTCCATCACGCAAGTCGCGCCCGCATTGAAAACCGGGAGTAGGGGGCGTGCCTCCCTTCCAATCCTTGACCAAAAACGGAGACCGCATCGTTCCAACGCCATGAAGACCCACCCGCATCCCCTACAGTTTGACCTCTTTGCTCCCATCCTGACGGATTTCCAGCTGCGCGATCAGCGCGAAATCATGGAACGTCCGTTCTTCTCGCTCGCCAAAACACCGCGCTTCACCCCGATCGAATATGTCGGCGCCGATGGTGTGAGCTTCGTTAAAGTGGAGCCCGGTCCCTCCGGTATGCCGACCATATGGGATGCCGATATTCTGATCTGGGCGGCCTCGCAACTGACGCGCCTCAAGAATCAAAAAGTCAATCACATCCCCCGCACTCTGCGCTTCGTGCCGCATGAGCTGCTCCTATCCATCCACCGGGATACGGGCGGGGCTCAATACGAACGCCTGCGCAACGCTTTGCAGCGGCTCAAAACGGCAACGGTCACGACCAATGTGCGCAGCGCCAAGACCACCAAAAAGCATGTCTTTAGCTGGATCGAATCCTGGAAAGACGAAGTCAATAATCAGACTGCCCTTAGCCACGGCATGGAGATCACCGTCTCCGACTGGTTCTATGAAGGCGTTCTCATGGACGGTGCCGTGCTCACCATCAATCCGGATTATTTTACGCTCAAGGGCGGGCGCGAGCGGTGGCTTTACCGCGTCTGTCGCAAACATGCCGGCGGGGCAGGGGCCAAAGGTTTCTCAATGAACTTCACGACCCTGTTTGATAAATCGGGCGCTGAAGGAACTTTCAGGCGCTTCAAATATGAAATCCTGAAAATCGTCCAGAATAACAACCTTCCCGATTTGTCACTTTGCGTCGATAACCGCGAAGGTCCCGATCCCATGCTGAACTTCAAGTTTCGCGAGAAACGAAAACCCGCCCATCCTTTCCTCGCGGCTACCCAAAGCATCGATCCGGCAACGCTGAGCCTGATCGGCCTTAAATTCCCGTCGCTCGACCCGGCCGTCCTTCAACCCGGCTTCGATGCATGGCTTGCAAGCCAGAAAAGGCCACAAAATTATTCGAGCGCTTTTTTTGATTATTGCCGTGCACATCACGACGAAAACAATCCATAGTTGCCATTATAGATTTTATATTGAGTTATTCACAATCATCGGTTATATTCTATTATGTTACTGATAGTGCGATATTGGCGCTATCGCCTTGTACCGTTCGTAATAAATTTCGTCCCAGTTCTAAATTTCCGGCAGCCGTACATTATGCGGAAGCCGATTCGGTCTATCGGGAACGGATCAAACCGCTCCAAAGCCCTCAGATGCCTATCGAGCCCGGTGAGTCATCCGTTGAGATGGGGCATCAAGGGATAGCAAAACCCGCATTTAGCTGCCGATATCCTTGCTGTGCGCGCGAACGGGCTACGACATGGCCGCGTTTTCGAGCCATAACCGCGATACCTTGGTTGTTCGGCCTATCCGGAACGACGACCGCCGCAAACCCGCGGATATCCTTTTCGGTCGATCAGGAACGCCCCTCTACGACTCGCGATATATCAATTCGGTCTATCAGGAACACCACCAACGAAACCCTAAGGTTTCTGCGGCTGCTATCGTTGGATAATCGCGTATCACCGCCCCGTATCGCGCAGCTTCCCTTTTCGGCCTATCGGGAACATCCGCATTGCAACCCTCGCAAAACCTTTTCGGTCTATCCGGAACACCGCGCTCTTGTACGGCAGGCCGGCAATTCGGCCTATCAAGAACAGTTTCGGCACATCGGGAACAGAGACTTGGTCTATCCGGTACGAATCATCGGCCTATCGGGAACGCTTTGTCGGCCTATCAGGAACAGCCTCCCCCCGAGACCGCGGACGGGGAGCCAATCTCCGTCTCTTGACAGGGGGTCTAACCTTTTTAACCCCTTTAACCTCTCTAACTAACCCCTGCGATCCATTTCAGTTCTGTTTGCCTGAGCTAGATCACTTTTTGTTTGGCCGATAAGAAGAAGGCGCGGCAGATCTCCGGCGACGGACCGACATCAATCGCGATCCTGTTCGCGTTCGCGGTCTCGGCCACGCGTCGCCAATTCATCGGCCCGCGCGCGCAGTCGTTTCATGAAGGCACTGCCCTCGTCTTCCTCGCTCCTGTCAGACTCGCGACGAGTAGAGGGCGCAGTTTCGGCCGGGCTGAGGTCCGGTTGGTTCTGCCGTGATTGCTCTGTGTCGCGGCCAAGGGGCCGCTCTGCGCTTTTGGAAGCGGCACTTATCACCCGCGCATATCCGTTAAATTGCGCCCGCATTGCGCGAGACCTTCCCTGTTTGACCACATCAACAATCGGCTTGTCTGCGCGCTCGTTGAGCAAGACGGCCTCCTCAAGCTTCATACGATCCCAATCGGCGCGCATCAGGTTGGGAACGCCGCCGGCCTCGCCCCGAACCTGCAAACGCGTCACCAACCGCAATATCTGCCGCTCAGTCGCGTCACGCAGCTGCAAGCGCGGTGGATTTTGCGATGGCCGTACACCCCCGAAACCGGGCGGGTGCAGACCCGGAGCAGGGGCCTTCCTTTGGCGCTTTGTTCCGGAACTAAAGCCACGTGATCTTGACATCACCTTGTCCCATCTCCGCGATCAATGATGCATCGCGTCTGATCTGAGAACTGATCACAACAAGGGCTGCTTAAAGCTGCACCGATACCGTCTGTAAAAAAAACGTCGCTGCAACGGCGCTCACCGGCCGGTGCCTCAGAGGAGAGCCGGGCCGGGGCCGATCGGACGGCCCCGGGTTCAGAAAGAGATGTCAGCCGCGCGGGCCGTCCATCCCGAAAAACCGGAGGACAGCCCATGCAAAAGACCCCCAAACGCGATATTCACCGCGACGTCACCAACAAAATCCTGGCAGCAATCGCCGCTGATCCCGGAGACTTCAAGATGCCGTGGCGACGGCAAAGCGGGGGGCTCACGCTCCCCAAAAATTTCATTACCCAAAACAGCTATTCCGGCATCAATATTTTTGCCCTCAGCGCTGCTGCTATCCTGCGCGGCTTCGAACACAATCTCTGGGGCTCTTACAAACAATGGGAAGCCGCCGGCGCGCAGGTTCGACGCGGTGCGAAAGCCGAAACAATTGTGTTCTACAAATCCTATCGGGGCGAACCCGATCCAGCGCAACCGGATGATGATGGTCATCGCCGCGTGGCGCGAGCCAGCTTGGTCTTTAACATTGCCGAAGTCGAAGGGGTGACGCTGCCCCCCTCATCAGAACCCGCGCCGCTTATCGAGCGTCTGGACGCGGTAGACCGCTTTGTCGCCAACACAAAAATTCCGGTCCAGATCGGCGGCGAGCGCGCCTTCTATCGCCACTCCATCGATACCGTTCACATGCCGTCCGAACAGCTCTTCACCGGGTCCGACACAATGACCCGCCAGGAAAGTTTTTACGCCACGCTGTTACACGAGATCTGCCATGCCTCAGGTCATCACAGCCGTCTGGACCGCGCCGTCCCGAAAGCGTTTGGTGATGCGGTTTATATCGAGGAAGAGCTGCTCGTAGAACTCGCGGCCGCCATCTTGTGCGCCGAGCTACACGTCACCCAGGATACGCGGCCTGATCATGCACAGTATATCCATCACTGGGTCAAGCTCCTCAGAGACGATTCCAAAGCGATCTTCCGGGCCGCCGCACGAGCATCTGAAGCAGTGACATTTCTCAACGGACTTCAGGAGCCGACGCGGCAAACGCAAGCAGCCTGATAAAACCAAGTCACATCTTGGTGGTGACCACGCTCTCACGCACCCGCGGGCTCACGCCAATTCTAATCGCCGGGTTAGACCGGCCCTGTCCGATCAAAGCATCCTGAATATCTAGGCGCCATTCAACGTCTCACCATCCGCGCACTACGGATGATGCGGATGCCTTCATGGCTATACTGACTATGTTTAAAATATTGCAATGCCATATAATAATATATAGTTTGTAATATCACTACAAATGAAATGGTAATATAGACTTGCGCACCACTCCCTAGACTATGATTACCCGCTCAACTTTAGATGACATCGACGGTTTTTTGAACCAAATCAACTTATGTCACGATGTTGACTCCGTCATTAATTTATTATCTTCCCGCATGAATACTCTGGGCTTCGCCAAAGCCGCCTACTGGCTCAGATGGCCAAACGAACCAAAAAAACCGCATATTATCCTCACCAGCTATCCTGAGGATTTTGTCGCTCATTACCAATCCCAGAATTACGGCTCTCATGATATGGTCGGCCGCCTCGCGACCAACGCGAGCATGCCTTTTGCCTGGCGCTCAATCGGCGAGCGCTACCCGATTACACGCCAGCAGAAAATCATATTTCACGAAAGCCAGTCAGTCGGCATCAAGGAAGGTGCCAGCGTTCCTATTCACGGACCCAACCTCACCAAAGCCACGTTCTCAGTCGCCGGTGACCTGCCGCCGGGTGAATTCCAACAGCTTTTCACCTACCACCGGCATGAAATTCACCTGCTTGCGACTGGCGCACATGAACGTCTGATGATGCTGGGCCTTGGCAATTTGGACCACATTCAGCCGCTAACCGACCGCGAAACCGAAGTCATTCTGTGGATCTCTCGCGGGCTGACCTATGGCCAGATTGGCGAGAAACTGGCCATTCAGGACGATACGGTCAAAAAACACATGCAAAGCATTTTTGAAAAGCTGGGGGCCACCAATGGTCCGCATGCCGCGGCGATCGCAATCATTCATGGCCTCATCATTCCCTGAACTGAAGTTTATCTAGAATATTTTCTGACCATCAAAATTGCCAGCAACAAGATTGGTTAGTTATATCAATATTAGAAATTGGTTTGAATAAACCGACATTTATTCCCGTATTGTGGAATATCCAAGCATTACCCGCCCCATTATATTTTAAAAAACACTATGGGGAAAACGACACATGATCAAAATACTTCAAACCGGCCAGGCCGGGACTACGCGACGCCTGGTCGACATGCACCGGCTTCGCACCAAAATTTTCCGGGACCGTATGGGGTGGGATGTCGACGTCAATGACATGGAACTCGAAGTCGATGACTACGATCTACCGGAAACAATTTACATCCTCCACTTGGACGCCCTCGAAAGAGTCACCGGGACATGGCGGTTCCTGTTTGCGGACCAACCTTCGATGATCCGCAACATCTGGCCGCATTATTGCGAGAGCCTGCCGGTGCCGTTCAGCGACGCCATGATCGAAACGAGCCGTTTTGGCGTGCATTCCGAAACGCAAAACAGCGCAGACCGCCAAAGTCAGGTAAATTTCGCGACCGCCGAAATGATCGTGGCGCTCATCGAGACCTGCATCCTGTGCGGCGTCACCGACATGTACACGCTCTACAATGTCAAGATCAAACGTCTGCTCGAACGCATCGGCTTCAAACCCTGCGATGTCAGCGACATCATCGATCTCGAGGGCGAACCAACGGTCACTGCGCGGTTTCGGATGGATCACGACTTACTGCACGCTGTAAAATCAATCAGCGGCGTCTCGCTCACCATCTCACCGGACGAGCTGCCGCCGCTACTCATGGATAAGTTCTTACGTCTGTCAAAAACAGGGAGAAGTCATGAACGCCGAGTCGCCTGATAAGTCACGCGGCGGCGCTCATTTGAAAATCGCACCGCCCCCGCAAAGTTCAAGCGTTGACTACCCCGAACAGTTCTTGTTTCGCAGCGCCGAGCTCAAAAATCTCGATTACAACCAAGCTTCGGCCCGGGTTCTCGCACAGATCTGCGATATCCTAATGCTGTTCGAGACCTCATGCGCTCAGCGCTTTACGCCGGCCACCGAGCCGGTCGCGCACTGCTCCGTCTTTATCCTCGATATCGTGATGAAGATTATCGACGAAGGGCGCCGCACGCACCGCAATTTAACCCCAAGCAATTTTTGAAAGGACTCTTTTTTCATGGCATCTATCCAACAATTTCAACCCTCCGCTCCGGCAGATCTTATTATCAACGCGCTAATTCAGGACGGCTGCGCCGTCATCGACGCCGTGCTCCAGCCTGATCAACACGTCAAACTGAAACGAGATCTCGGAGCGCATCTCAGCGCCATACCCGACTGCCAGGGGGATTTTTACGGCTACGCCACAAAACGCTTGGGGCTGCTCTTCAACAAATCAGACGTCTTTTATGATATGGCGATCCATCCTTCCATCCTGGCCGTGATGGATCATTTCCTGCTACCCTCGTGCTCGCAATATCAGATCAACCTCACACAGGCGATCTCCATAGGGCCCAACGAACCACGCCAAATCATGCATCAAGACGATCCCATGTTTCCGTTTATGCATCCGGGCGCCGAGGTCATGGTCAATTGCATGTGGGCTATCGATGACTTCACTGAAACAAATGGTTCTACTGTACTCGTTCCCGGCAGCCACACATGGCCGCGACAGGAATCACTCAACCTCGCCCTCAACGACCTACCGGCCGACCAGATCTCCCTTGGGACAATGAAAGCAGGCTCCGTTCTCATCTATTTGGGTTCGCTCTTCCATTGCGGTGGCCGCAATGAAACCCAAGAGCGCCGCTGCGGCGCCGTCATCAGCTATTCTCTTGGCTGGCTTCGTCAGGCTGAAAACGCTTATCTCGGCTATAGCCTGGCGGAGCTACAGGCCATGCCAGCGAAACTTCAGGAGTTGATCGGTTACTTCGTCCACAAACCCAATTTGGGCTCCATCAACGGCCGCCACCCCCTCGACTTCGTGAAGGATCCTGCAAACCCGAACCTTTTCACCGAATTTCTGCCCGAAGCGGCCAAACCCTTCGTGAAAGCATTCCGCAATGACTCCCTTTCAAAGGCCGCCGCATAGAACAAAATCCGGGGGATGATTCATTCTCCGGATTTTCTCTAATCAATTTACATAGACCTGTTGATCATCAACTATCCCCTGAAAATCAGAGCAGTAACTTGAAACTAATATCTTATATTATTCGAATCCTCCTATTATCTTTGAATGTCTCAGCGTTTATCGACAAAGCCCGCTTCCAAAGACTACCACTCGCTGGTTTCCAGGCCGGCGCCGCCTCATAACATGGAGGCGGAGCAGGGGCTGCTGGGATCGCTTCTCGTTTCCAATAACGGCCTTGAGCGCATCTCCCATATTCTGACTCCCGATCATTTCTATGCCACCGTCAATGGCCGCATCTACGCAGCGATTATAAGCCTGATCGATCGCGGACAAAGCGCCTCGCCGGTAACCCTCAAACCGTATTTTGAGAACGACCCTGACCTCGACGGCTTCGGCGGGGCGGCGTATTTGGCCGACCTTGCAGCGAACGTCATCAATATCCTCAACACCGAGGCTTACGCCCTGACGATTCGCGACTGCCATCATCGGCGCATGCTTCTCACGATCGCTGAGGACATCGCGAACGGCGCCCTGCATTTTGATCCCATGCAAGGGGATACCGCCCCGTTGATCGAGGACGCCGAAGCCCAACTTTATGCCCTGGCTGAAAACGGTCGCCAACAAGCCGACTTCAAATCCATTGCTGAGTTTGCCCTAGAAGCGGCTGAACACGCTGAAAAAGCCCTCAAATCCGGAGGAGGGGTTACAGGGGTTACCACCGGAATAGGGGGCCTCGATACAAAGCTCGGCGGGCTCCAGCCTACCGATCTTGTTATCCTTGCCGCCCGGCCCTCGATGGGGAAGACCGCGCTGGCCGCGAATATCGCCTTCAACGCAGCGCAAGCCTTTCTCGCTTCTGGCGGAGCAAGCGGCGCGATTGTCGGATTTTTTTCGCTTGAAATGTCCGGGGCCCAGCTGGCTGGCCGCATCATGGCCGAACTCTCTCGCATACCCAACGATACAGTACGGCGCGGCGTTGCCAGCAAATCCGATGTTCGGACATTTACGCAAACAGCCTATGACATGCAGAATCTGCCGTTTTACATCGACGATTCTGGCGCACTGACGATTGCTGTCTTGCGCTCTCGAGCCCGGCGCTTGAAACGTAAAAAAGGCCTCGGCCTGATCATCGTGGATTATCTTCAACTGATGCGCGGCTCCGGCTCGCGCCAGGCGGCTGAAAACCGCGTCGTTGAAGTCTCCGAGATTACCCGCGGGCTGAAGGCGCTTGCCAAAGAACTGCACGTCCCGATCCTAGCACTCTCCCAGCTGAGCCGTGCCGTCGAAACCCGCGAGGACAAGCGCCCGCAACTTTCCGATTTACGCGAATCCGGCTCGATTGAGCAGGATGCCGATGTGGTCATGTTCATCTACCGGGAAGAATATTATCTCGATAAGGCGGAGCCTGAGGTCGGGACAGACAAGCATCTCCAGTGGCAAGAGTCGTTGGGCAAAGCCGTCAATGTCGCCGAAGTTATTCTCGGCAAACAACGCCACGGGCCGGTTGGCACGGTGAAGCTGTCTTTCGATCCCAAACTCACGCGCTTTGACGATCTGAAAGCCTAAGGCTGTTAACGCATCGATTTCAAAACGCACCGCAGCTCTGCAAGCTGCTCTGTGCGGTAATAGGCCGAGTGATCTTCAACGTCGCGGACTACGCGCCTTGCCCGGTAGAGGTCGTATAGCGAGCCTGCATGTTCGCGACGCTCACCAAGTTCAAGGGCGCGCAAGCATAAACGATTCCGGCAGGCACAGGTCTCAGCCAACACAATGAATTCAGGATCTGGTGCGAGAAATTCGACGTCCACGCTCTTCAGCGAAACTCAAGTGAGGTTGCCAAGTTTAATCTGCTCGAATTTACAACGCTCTTGATGTCCGACGGACTTGGGGACTGGGTGTCGGAGGTTAGGGGACGCAAAGACGGTGCGTTGTGGGGCAACGCCGAGTTCGGCTATATCATGTGGCACGTACTTCGGATAGCGAAGCTCCGACAAACACCGGAGCGAATCCTCCGCCTTGAGTTCGAAAATTCGTCGTCTGGCCCTGATACAAACGCGCAGCGATCAATTGAACCTTGCCGTCGTATGTGTAGTTTCGAAGATCCGCTTTGAAGCTGCGCTCCATTCCATCGATAGAAATCTTCCGCGTGCTTGGTGTAACGATTCTCTGTGCTACGTAGCTAGCGTTCGATATCCCGGCCCAAACTCGGCGAGTGATCTTTTCGCCCCGATACGCGGCCTTGCCGCCATAACCTGCGGTTGGCTTGAAAAACCATTTATCGCGCCCGCTCCATAGTTCGGCGGCAGATTCTGGGGTCACCGCAATTGTGCGAGGTATGCCGCTCTGCAGCACGCGAAGAAGATCGTCAGACACGCCCCAAGTTCGGAGTAGATCACCGTCACTCAAGAACACGAGATTGGACTTGTTCGCGTAGACAGCATGGGTCCACGGGTTGGGCGTGACGACAATGTCTCCGGCCAGATAGGCGCTGCGGAGCGCAAGGTTTTCGGGTTGCTCTAGATGGAAGTCAGTCAGCCGGTTGTAGACGAGATCAATGCGCCGCTCTTCGTGCCACAAACGACCGTCTCGATGCATAAGTTCGGTAGGTGACGCGATGATTGCACCGATGCCGTGCTTCTCGAACAACCGCTGGAACAAGACAAACTCGGGATAAAGGTACTGTTCGCGCGGTGATTGATCGACGATGGCGATGGTCTCAAGTGGTTCTGTCCGGCCCTGTCGTTTCCATTCGGCGTCGAAGCTCGCGACGAAGTCAGAGCACAGAGCATCGAGATCAACCCGCATGGACACTGCGAGGTTCATGTCATTGCAACAAGCCCGCTGCGCCTGCAGCAAGTAGGCGTTGATGAGCGCTCCACCTGCGTTGGTGTTGATTTCGATCAGCATCGGGCCGTCGTCGCCCAAATGAAAATCATACCCCATGAAGACGCCAATGGGGCCGGGCCGATATCGCGCGATCCCCATATCATGACCGAGCACAGCCGACTGGTATTGTGGCAAGCGTGCAATCGACTCGATGGCCCAGATGATCTGCTGCATCCGCTCGGCGTGCCCTTTTGTAAGGAATACCGGCAGGGCCGAGAACAGATTGGGATGGGTCAACGCCAAGGCGCGGCAGAATTCCGGATCGGCTACCGCCTTTTCTATTGCCCGGCAAAGCGCATCGCGATCAAGCGTCACGCAGGTGCAATCAGTATTGAGGCGCTCGATATCATTGCTCACGGTCGGCCGGTCCCCAGATCCTGAACTATTGAACGGTCAATGGGCGAGAGGCACGGCGGCATCCAGACCATCATCCCGGTGCATCGCTGGGCATACCAAGCCTGACGCTCGCAAAAGCAACGATCGGCACGATGAGCCATTGCAAAAGCGGCGACAGACCCAATTCGATCTCGCCTATGCGCACCGTCGGCATAGCATCCGAGTAGTCCCAAGCGTGGCGAACATAAACGTTAAACCATTCGCTATAGGCCGTGTAGCTTAGTCCAAAAAGAATCGTCAGCACCGCGACCTGTTTGCAGTCCTCGCGAGGCCACGACCAGCAGCGTCCTACCGCAATTGCGGTAATAAGAGCGCTTGTTGCAATCATGATGTCGCCGACCGTGCAATGAAGGACAGCGAAGGCAATCTCCCGCCGCGGAGCGCTCGACCAGATTGTATAGAGCGGAAGTTGCAAAGTCTCCCAAGCGAGATGAGTGATCGCAGCCACGCCAAGATAGATGTCCACTGCCCGAAACCGATCGTTCCAATCCACCATTGGCTAAAGCCTTATCGCTCGCAAGCGTAGCGCGTTGGCGATCACGCTTACAGACGACAAGGCCATAGCTGCGGCAGCAATGATTGGCGAAAGTAGAATGCCAAGGATGGGATAGAGAACGCCCGCCGCCACCGGCACGCCGGCCGCGTTATAGACAAAAGCGAAGAACAGGTTTTGACGGATGTTGCCCATGGTCGCCTGCGAAAGGCGGCGCGCGCGCACGATGCCGGTGAGATCGCCTTTGACGAGTGTGATGCCGGCACTCTCGATGGCAACGTCGGTGCCAGTTCCCATGGCGATGCCCACATCGGCGGCAGCAAGCGCGGGCGCATCATTGACACCGTCACCGGCCATCGCAACGACATGACCCTCGCGCTTGAGCCGCTCGACGATGCGGCTCTTGTCTTCAGGAAGCACCTCAGCCTCAACTTCGGTTATGCCGAGCTTGCGGGCAACTGCCTGCGCGGTGACCTTATTGTCACCGGTCAGCATGACGATGTTGAGGCCCGCCGCTTTGAGTGCCTGCAGCGCCTCTGGCGTTGTGGCCTTGATCGGGTCCGCAATGGCGAGAATGCCTGCGAGCGTGCCATCGAGCGCAATAAAGATGACGGTCGCGCCGTCTTCGCGCAGCCGATCGGCTTCGCCAGCCAACGACGTCGTGTCGATTCCCGCGTCCGTCATAATGCGCGCATTGCCGATAACCATGCGCTTTTTGTCAACGATACCGGTCACACCCTTGCCAGTGGGCGCGTCGAAGTTCTCTACCTCCAGCAAGGCGAGTCCTTTTGCTTCGGCTGCTGCAACAATCGCCGCGCCGAGCGGATGTTGGCTCATCCGTTCAAGGCTGGCAGCCCGTTGTAACAAGTCGGCCTCGGACACTCCGGGTGAGGTCCGCACCGCAACCACTTTTGGTTTGCCGTCCGTCAGTGTGCCGGTTTTGTCGATCACGATCGTATCGACCTTTTCCATCAGCTCGAGCGCTTCGGCGTTTTTGATCAGCACGCCGGTCTGCGCGCCGCGACCGACGGCAACCATAATCGACATCGGCGTGGCGAGCCCAAGGGCGCATGGGCACGCGATAATGAGCACGGAAACGGCCGCGATCAGCCCATAGGTCATGCTGGGATCTGGTCCCCACATCGCCCAAGCAGCGAATGCAAGCACGGCCACTCCAATCACGAGCGGCACGAACCAGCCGGACACTTGATCGGCAAGACGTTGAATGGGTGCGCGGCTCCTCTGTGCTTGCGCCACCATCTGAACGATGCGGGCCAGCATGGTGTCGCGGCCGATCTTGTCGGCACGCATGACGAAACTGCCGGATTGATTGATCGTGCCGGCAATCACGCTGTCGCCTACAGATTTGGTGACGGGAAGGGACTCGCCGGTCACCATCGATTCATCGATCGTGCTGCGCCCATCAACGACCGTCCCGTCGACAGGCACCTTGTCGCCGGGTCGGACCCGCAGAAGATCTCCCACCGCGATCTGGTCGAGCGAAATCTCTTCATCGGCACCATTTTGAGAAACGCGCCACGCCGTCTTGGGCGCTAGATCAAGCAAAGCGCGGATTGCGCCGCTTGTACTCTCACGGGCTTTGAGTTCGAGAACTTGCCCTAAGAGCACTAGAACCGTTATGACGGCGGCTGCCTCGAAGTAGACCGGCACAGCCCCATCCAAGCTACGGAATGTGGTTGGAAACGAACCCGGAAAAAGGGTTGCAATCACGCTGTAAATCCAGGCGACGCCGGTGCCCATGGCAATAAGCGTGAACATGTTGAGGTTGTGGGAGCGCAGCGAAGCCCAGCCGCGTTCAAAGAAAGGCCATCCGGCCCACAGCACAACGGGCGTTGCCAGAATAAGCTGCAGCCAATTGGATACTCGCGGCGCAATCAGGGTGTGAAGACCGGCAAAGTGCCCACCCATCTCTAAAACAAGAACAGGAATGGTCAGCGCCAGACCAATCCCGAACCGCCGGGACATATCGGCAAGTTCCGGATTGGGACCTGTATCCAGACTGACAACTTCCGGCTCAAGCGCCATCCCGCATATGGGGCAAGCGCCTGGGCCGATCTGACGGATTTGTGGGTGCATAGGGCAGGTGTAGATCGTGCCCGCGGGCAGGGCAGGAGCGTCGACGGCGCTCTTATCCAGATAGTTGGCGGGGTCCGCTACAAATTTTGTGCGGCACCCGGCCGAGCAAAAGTAATACGGATGACCCTCGTGCTCCGCTCTGTGCTTGGCGGTATGGGGATCAACATCCATCCCGCAAACCGGATCTTTTGCCGTCGTCGATGCGCCGGAGATGACCGCCGGGGCATCCACTCTTTTCTCAGGCTCCGTGGCATGTCTATGCCCGTCGCAGTCGCCCTGCTGCGATTTTTTTGAAGCATCTCCTGTCGTCGTGTTCAGGGCGTCCTTCATGCCAATCTCCGCTATACCCACCTAGGGTATAGACTTAGGTATACCCCTAATGGGTATTTGGCAAGGCGCATACAAAAAATCGCTCAGCGCGCATCCTCAGTCGATGACGATTGTCATGTTATGCCGACAGACATATCGCGAATTTTGCCGGCCGCAGTATTCCGTTGTCTAGCGGTTGACGGCCCTGCGAACAGGGCCATCACATCAGACATAGTGAGCGAAAACACTTCGAGCCCACTAAATTTAATAATCGTATCCGTCCTCATAGCGATCATAGCGCCGCCCGCCGTAACGTCGGCCTTCGCTGCGGCACGAACCGATTTGGTGCTTTTCGGTAATGGTGCCGTAGTAGTCGGCGTGCAGGTGATAGCGGTCGCCGCGCTGGCAAGCCTCGAACTGATATTTCGGCAGTTGGGCGTCTATGACTTCGATCCGATTGAAGCCCCAATCACGTAGCATTTCGACAACTTCATAAGCGCTGTGCGCAGAAGCTGGAGAGGCTGCGAACGAGGCGGCCGACAGGGCCAGAGCGCTAACAAACAAGCGTGATCCCGATGTCATGATCTCTCTCCGGGTTGAATGGTTGCTCGCCCTCGCGGGCCACAAGTTAAAGGTCGCACACAGCGGCTGAACGGCGGCCGAGCGCGACATTCATTCCGGGTTCATAATGTGTTGGACAGCATGCTCCGCGGCGGGCGTGATCGCGCGGTTTAAGGACCTCTGCGCGCCTTGACCGGCATACCCTAATGGGGTATGGTTTTAGAATGGAATCAGCAACAGCCGAGTCGTGCCAGAAGCGTTTAAGCAGGATCGAAGGTCAAGTGCGCGGCATCTCTAAGATGGTTGATGAGAAGCGCTACTGTATCGATATAATTACGCAGATTTCCGCTGTGCGCGCAGCTTTGCGGCGGGTCGAGGAGGCGGTGCTCAAGGATCACGTGGGTCACTGCGTTCAGCATGCCATCGCAAGCGGCAATGCCGCCGAGCAGCGCAAGAAGGTCGCCGAATTGATGGAACTGCTGGCTCGGACAGATCGATGAAAAAAGACGCGACGAAGCAAATTCATAATGCCGTAACTCGCAGCTTGTTTGTTACGAATACAATGAAGAAGTCAGAGGATTAAATTTTGAGCGCCGTGCGCACCATAAAGGTCGTCTTTGTTCTGCTGGTCCTCATGGTGGGCCTGCCGACGATGGCGTTTGCGCATTCCGGTCACGAACACACGGCACCGGTCGCCGCGTCATCATCAGGGTCTTATTCGGCGATCACCGCCGCTCCGACGAAGTCTCAACGTGCAGGATCAGAAAGCCCCGGACAGATCAACTTTACGTTTGAAAAACCATCGTCTGGAAACAGTATTGTCCTTTGCACACCCGGATCATGCTGCTGTCAGGGCGCATCGTCTTGCGGTTCTGGTCATTGCTGTTCATTTGGCATGAACACAGCGCATGCTTACGGCTTGAACCAGCGTGAAGACAAAAGTTTTCGGCTTGCTTTGCTAGGCTGGCCTTATCCCGATCTCATTTTCGGCCTCGATCGGCCGCCAAAGGTCTGATCAGCTGCGCTCCGCAGGCTTCGGCCCGGAGCAACCTCATCGCTTGGACAGGCGCAGCTATCGCTGTCCCGCGCTGCATTCCCAACCTCGATAACCAGCGGCCTGCATCTCGCACGTGAGACGTGGGTACCGCTTAACAGATTCCGCTTCTCCCAAGTCCATGCGCCAAAGCGGTTGCGTGTACGGGAGGTCGCAGGATCGCAAGAGAAAGCCCTTTGAAAGAGGCATGAGGACAATATCCATGCATTCAACAACCAAAACTATCGGGAGCGCGCGCCCTCTTGTGAGGTCGATCACAATCGGCCTTGCGATGGCGATGAGTGCCCTCTCAGCCGGCGGTGCTGCAGCACATATCATTCCATGGCGGGATGGCATGTCCAGAATTGTCGGCTTTGGCCAGTGCGCCAAAGGACCCTGCATGAAGCGTTACGATTTCAGTCCCTCCGTGCGCCACGCACATGTGGAGATTGATGGACGCACTGCGGTCGTGATGTGCACCGGCCTCGGACGCCAGCATCCGGATTGCCGCTCGCCTTGGCAAGGTGCGCCGCAATGACTTTCTCAAAACTAATCACCGACAAACCCAAACAGATAAGGACCAAAACGATGAAAACGCTCTCCACCATTCTCGCTCTCACACTTCTCGCTATGCCGCTCACCGCGCGTGCCGAAGACCCGCACGCCATGCACGACATGAAAGCGATGGGAGCCGACGCAAGCGAAGCCGCCAAGGCTTTCGCGGACGTCAACATGAAGATGCACAAAGACATGACCATGGAGTTCACGGGCAATCCTGATGTGGATTTTGCCCGAGGCATGATCCCCCATCATCAAGGCGCGATCGACATGGCCAAGGTCGTCCTGAAATACGGCAAGGACCCGGAGATGAAGAAACTGGCCGAAGAAATCATCAAGGCTCAGGACACCGAGATCGCCTTCATGAAGGGCTGGCTGGCCAAGCAGCCGAGGTAACAAGCACACAACGCGACTGACGATGAGGATACGGCAATGACCAAGACGACAACAAAAACGATGCGCTGGAAAAGCGCCATGAGGGCGCTGTTTTCTGCGCTCGCTCTCTTTGCCGTATCTCTCACGTCAACCGGCGTTCGGGCCCACGGCGGAGAGGATCACAGCCACGACGAACAACCAGTCGTGGAAACGAGCGGTAATCCCCGCATCGAAGCGACATCTGAACTTTTTGAGATTGTCGGCATTCCGACGGGCGCGGGGAATGGCAAGCTTGTCATTCATCTGAATGACTTCTGGAGCAACGCCCCGGTCCCCAAGGCGGCGATCGACGTCACCGTCGGGGACTCCACGATAAAAGCCACCGAAAAGCAGGGTCTATATGAGCTGGATGCGCCATGGGTCAAAACACCTGGGCGCTACGAACTCACCTTCGCGGTAACGGTAGGGGAGGCGTCTGATCTCCTGATCGGCAGCTTGAATATTCCCGCAGCGCCTGCGCCTGCCGACCAGCACAACAGTCTATGGGATCATATCGCGCCTGAGTTGCCTCAAATCCCGTCGATCCCAACGTGGCTACCTGCGAGCGCGGGAGCGCTGACGCTCCTGTTGGCAGTCCTAGCTTTCACATCGAGCGGCACCATGCGCCGCGCGGGATTGGTGCTGGCCAGCATAGCCGGGATGAGCAGCGTTGCTTTGGCAGCGGTGATGCTGGTGAATGCCGGCACGGATGGCGCGACTGTCGCGAGCGCCGCCATGCTCGATCTTCCAGACTCCGCAAGGCGTTCGGAAGATGGGGCCGTCTTCGTTCCCAAAGCGACGCAGCGACTTTTGGAAGTCACGACTATCCGGACGGCAGCGGCAGGTGCTGCACAAAAAACGGTTCGTCTGATTGGTCAGGTCATACCCGATCCCAACAAGAGCGGTCTGGTTCAAGCGTTATTAGCAGGCCGTATCGAAGCGCCGGAAAGTGGATTTCCGGCGATAGGCAGTCGTGTGAAGGCGGGCGATGTTCTGGGCTATCTGCTTCCGAGTGTGCAGTTGGTCGATCAAAGCGATATCCGGCAAACGACGGGTGATCTTGATCGCCAAGTCGCGCTCGCCGAAGCGAAACTGCGTCGCATCGAACCATTGTCAGGCAACGCAATCCCCGCAGGTCAGGTCATCGATGCCCGTATTGAGCTTGATGCGCTGCGCAAGCGACGCGCAGAGATCAAACCAGTGGCCGAGCGTGAAGCCCTAATCGCTCCGGCTGATGGCGTGATCGCGCAGGCCAATGCCGCGTCCGGTCAAGTGGTGGAAGCACAGACGCTGCTATTTCAGATCGTTGATCCCGACAGTTTGTGGGTCGAGGCACTTGCCTTCGACGGCGCGGCAGCCACGGGCGTCGAGAAGAACAACAAAGAAGCAATCGGCACCACGGCTGATGGACGCAAGTTAGAATTGAGCTTTGCGGGACGAGGGCTGACGCTGCGGCAGCAAGCGGTGCCACTGCGCTTTCAGATCAAAGGCAGCAATCCGGGCCTCAGCATCGGCGAGCCAGTCACGGTGCATGCGCCCGTGGATGAGCCGATTGCGGCAATCCCCCTGCCGCGATCCAGCGTCGTCCGATCAGGCAACGGTCAATCGGTGGTGTGGGCACACACCGGACCGGAGCGCTTTGAGCAGCGGGTCATCGCCAGCGAACCAATCGACGCCGATCGAATTGGCATCACGGCAGGGCTGGAGCCAAACACGCGCGTCGTTGTGCGCGGGGCCGAACTCATCAATCAGGTTCGGTAAAGGGGCGCGCAATGTTCAATTTCCTTGTCAAGGCGAGCCTCAACAACCGGCTGATGGTGCTGGCGGCTGCTGCCATTCTGGTGGTCTGGGGCAGTATGAGCCTCTCCTCGATTCCGGTTGATGTCTTTCCCGATCTCAATAAGCCCACCGTCACCATCATGACGGAAGCGGAAGGCTTGGCTCCACCGGAAGTCGAGCAGCTTGTCGGATATCCGATCGAGACGGCGATGAACGGCATTGCTGGCGTTACACGCGTGCGCTCCGTCGCAGGCATCGGACTCTCCATTGTTTTCGCCGAATTCGACTGGGGCACCGACATATATCGCAATCGCCAGCAAGTGGCGGAAAGACTTTCCAGCATTGCCTCACAATTGCCGCCCGGCGTGACACCGCAGATGGGGCCGGTGTCCTCCATCATGGGCGAGATCATGCTGATTGCCGTCACGGGCGGCGACACAGCCGACCCGATGGCCGTGCGCGAAGTTGCCGACTTTGTTATCCGGCCCCGGCTCCTGTCCATATCAGGGGTAAGCCAGGTCATCCCCATCGGCGGCGAGGTCCGCCAATACAGGGTGACACCCAATATAGCGGCACTCGCCAGCTTGAATGTGAGTGTCGAGCAAATCGAAACAGCGATCAAATCGTTTGGCACCAATACGGGTGGCGGGTTTGTCGATCAGAACGACCGCGAGTATTTGATCCGCAATCTTGGCCGCACCACGAAGCTGGACGACTTGCGCAACGTGGTTGTCGTGACAAAGGACGAGCAACCGATCTTTCTGCGGCAAGTGGCGGCTGTGGAGTATGCGGCGCGCGTCAAGCGGGGCGATGCTGGGTTTAACGGCACACCTGCCGTGATCATCTCCGTCCAGAAGCAGCCCGGTGCCGATACGATCAAACTAACCAATCAGGTCGAGGCGGCGCTGGCCGAACTCACACGCGGGTTGCCGAATGGGATCAGCGCCAGTCAAATCCTGTTCCGCCAGGCAGATTTTATTTCCACGTCGATCGACAACGTCAAAGGCGTGCTCGTTGAAGCTGCGATCGTTGTCGCCGTGATCCTGTTCCTTTTCCTGCTCAATTTCCGCACCACGGCGATCTCTCTGACGGCGATCCCGATCTCCCTTCTGGTCACGGTCCTCATCTTCAAAGCCTTCGGGTTATCGATCAACACGATGACGCTCGGCGGGCTGGCGATTGCTATTGGCGAACTGGTGGATGACGCCGTGGTCGATGTCGAAAATATTTACCGGCGCTTGCGAGAGAATAGCAAACTCGCCAATCCAAGACCGCTGCTGCAGGTCGTGGCCGATGCCAGCATCGAAGTCCGTTCGGGTATCGTCTATGCGACTTTCATAATCGTCCTTGTCTTCATCCCGCTCTTTGCCTTGACGGGCATTGAGGGCCGTTTGTTCGCCCCGTTGGGCATTGCTTATATCGTCTCGATCTTGGCCAGCCTTCTGGTATCGATCACGGTCACGCCAGTTCTGGCATCCTATCTTCTTGGCAGCGCTAAGCAGCTTGATCATCACGATGGGGCGTTTGTCCGCACCCTCAAGCGCGGCAATGAGCGATTGCTGGCATGGGCGTTCGAGCGGAGCAATTGGGTGATCGGGACAGCGCTGGTTGCCGTTCTGCTGGCCGGATTTGCGGCATCTGCTCTGCCGCGATCTTTCCTGCCGTCGTTCAACGAAGGCACGCTGACCATCAGCCTTACCTTCAATCCCGGTATCTCTCTCCCGGAAAGTCATCGCATCGGTTTGATCGCCGAAAAACTTCTGACGGAGGTGCCGGAAGTCAAAACGGTCGGCCGGCGTACGGGCCGCGCCGAACTTGATGAACATGCCGAAGGCGTGCATTCGAGCGAGATTGACGTCGATCTCAACAAATCAGAGCGCTCGCGCGAAGTGATATTAGCGGATGTGCGCGGCAAGCTTGCTGTGCTCCCTGCTACCATCAACGTCGGCCAACCAATCTCGCACCGGCTCGATCATTTGCTCTCCGGCGTGCGCGCCGAGATCGCTCTTAAAGTGTATGGCGATGACCTAGACTCGCTACGCAGTCTTGCGGAAACGCTGCGCGGGAAGCTCACCAAAGTGCCGGGTCTTGTCGATCTCCAGCTCGAAAAGCAGGTTCTCATTCCGCAACTGGAAATCCGGGTCGATCCGGATCGTGCGGCTTTGTTTGGCGTAACGTCCGCCGCGATCACCGAGGCGCTCGAAAGTCTGTCGAACGGACGCACAGTCTCCACAATTGTTGACGGGGCGCGCCGCTTCGATGTGGTGCTGCGGCTTTCGGAAAGTGATCGCACCACCTCCGGCTTGAGCGATCTTCTGATTGAAACGCCGAAAGGCCGTGTTCCCCTAAGCCGCATTGCCACAGTCGAGGAGACCGAAGGCCCCAATCAAATTCTCAGAGAGAACGGCCGTCGCCGCATGGTCGTGCTCGCCAACACCGATGGTTCCGACATGGCCGCCATTATCGAGCGGATCAGGACGGTGGTCGCGGCAACGCCCTTGCCAACGGGGTATTCGACGAGCCTTGAAGGCACGTTCCTTGCCCAAGAAGAAGCGTCACGCTTGATCCTTGGATTATCGCTGGTGTCGCTCGCCTCGATCTTTGTCGTCCTTTACAGCCGCTATCGCTCGGCGGTGCTGGCCCTCATCATCATGGGCAACGTGCCTCTGGCCTTGATCGGCAGTGTCACCGCGCTGTGGATCGCCGATCAGCCGCTCTCGGTCGCCTCAATGATCGGCTTCATCACACTGACGGGCATCACGGCCCGAAACGGTATCCTCAAGATCAGCCATTACATCAATCTCGCTTTGCACGAAGGCGAGGTCTTCGGGCAGTCACTGATTGTCAGAGGAAGTCTTGAACGGCTAACGCCAGTTCTGATGACGGCGCTATCAGCAGGTATGGCACTGATCCCGCTCCTCTATGGAGCCGATGCACCCGGCAAGGAAATCCTCCACCCGGTAGCGGTCACTATCTTTGGAGGGCTTATCAGCGCGACGCTGCTCGATGCCGTCCTGACACCAGTCCTGTTCCTTAAACTCGGCAAGCGCCCGCTTCAGCGCCTCGTCGAGAACCGTGTGCCGGTTTCGGACACAAAAACAATCGAAGCGTTCTAAGTAACCCCAAGAATAGGAGTATCCCTCATGTCTCGCGTCATTCCCGCCCTCGTTTTTTCCTCTGCCCTCGTCCTCGCGTCCCTGTCTGGAGCCTCTGCGCATGAAACCGCCAAAGGTCCCAATGGCGGCGCGGTCGTTGATGTTGCCGGTCACCATGTTGAGTTCGTGCCGTCCGCAACCGAGATGACGTTTTACCTGACGGGGGACGCAGACGCCCCGATCGCCTCGACCGGTGCTAAGGTGAAAGCAATTGCGCAAGACGCCGGGAAGACGGCGCAAGTTGAACTGACTCCGGTCGAGCCCAACAAGCTGGTTGGCAAACTAGCTGCGCCGCTGGCGTCCGGTGCAAAAGTCGTTGTGACAGGCGCACTCTCGGATGGTCACACTCTACAGGCAAAGTTTGTGATGCCATAATCAAACGCCGAAGGACGTTGCTCTAAAAACGAAGACCCGACGTGAAGCCCTCAACATTTTATTTGTATCAGGAGCCGCTGAAATGCATTCCAATTCCTACGAGCGTCTCGCCATCATGACGGTTCTGTCTTTCATCTCAATGTACATCCTCATGTACGCAATGGTCGACCGGCTTGCGAATGTCTACCCGAACGTCAACCAGCTCTACATGGCCGGGCTAATGACGGCGCCGATGGTTATCCTTGAGCTTCTGCTAATGGGCGCGATGTACCAGAACAAGTCAGCCAACATAGGAATCCTGGCAGTTGGCGCTGTGGCGCTGCTTGGGTTCTTCGCTCTCATTCGAACGCAGACGGCGGTGACAGATCAGCAGTTTCTGAAATCGATGATCCCCCATCACGCTGGCGCAATTCTGATGTGTCAGCAGTCACCAGCCCAGGATGCGGACATTAAAGAGTTCTGCCGCAAGATCATCGCAGGCCAGGAGGCGGAGATCGCGGAGATGAAAGCTAAGCTCGCCGCCATTACGCAATAGCGGGAAGACCGAAAGATCCGTGTGGAGACGTCTTAACGCGCCCCGCCGTTCCACCAACATCCGCGTTCACAGCGCCGAAACTGTCCGGATTGCGGAGGGATGCTTGAATTTGGTTGACGTTGCGGCGAGTGCGACAGCTTAACAGGCTACAACCGATGTAATGACGTTATGGTAAACGCTCCCTCCCATCCTGCCGCTGCATAAGTGCAAATCGATATAAGTGGTTAGGCAATGAAAGTAGCTTCCTTTGCCTTATTAAACATCGAAGGGCCCCCATTTAGCCCACTCGTCATTGCTACATAAAGATCCTGGCGAGCGCGCCCACTTTAGCAACAAGAGCATCGCCTTTAATCGGTATCGCGCACAATCGTCCTGCTCTAATTTCCGGCTGGCGAACATCGACGAGACACTACGTAAATGCCGAGATTCATAGATCATATAAACTGAACGCGATTACCATCGCAGCAAGCGCGGCCCCAAAACGGCGCCGGCCAAAGTACACATCACAATCGCGCCACCGTACCAAAGTGCGATGAACGGCAATGAATCATCCGTGCAGTGCAGCGCATAGCCGACGGCGCTGATGCCACCCGCTACGAAGCCTGCGAGCGCGCCTGTTCGTGCCAAGTCTGTCGGCGCCATCCGCCGAACTGCCCAGACAACAGCCGCAAACGGCACTACCGCGATGATGGGTATGGAAACCAGGCACTCGAGCCAGCCATCACCCATCGCCATGTTGTGCCAGTGCCAAAGTGGCGCCGAAACAAGACTTACTGTGGCGAGTGCTGCGACAGCCACTGGGGGCCAAGGTACCGGTGCCGACCTTGTTGGAGAGACGACGCCCGGCCGAACCAGCCGCAACAAATACGCGGTTCCTGCTATCACAATCACGGTTGCAAAGATTATCTTCGCACAGAAATACGTCAGCGCGTTTGGTCCGCTAAGGTCCGCGCGCATTCCGGGCAAGGTCAATGCAGTTCCGATAGCGACGATGGTACCTAAAATAACCGCAGCAACGATTTCTCGTGACAGTTGCCGGCGATCGACGGGCTCGACATTTGTGCTGAGTACAGTGATCAGTTCGTCGGTCTTCATGATTTAACCTCGCGCGAAATCATATCCGCTAATTTCTTCAGTCCGCGGTGGATGTTGACCTTGACCGCTGATTCCGACATGTCGCACCGCTCTGCGGTCTCAGCGATACTCAGCCCTTCAAT
>JAIEPV010000042.1 GCA_019748215.1 Hyphomicrobium sp. | reverse complement strand
GGCTTGCCCCAAAGCGAGCCGGTAAACAGGGCGAGAAACGTGAAGGCGGCGCCGATCGGCACGGCGGCTTTCGCCGATACATCGGCCAACGGATGGCGAAACACCAGCAGACCGAAACTCGACACCGCGACGAGGCCATAGGCCATCATCGCGAGCCATGCACTCGGCACGTGGATGTACATGATTTTGACGGTCTCGCCCTGCTGGTAATCTGGCGGCGACACCGCGAACACCACATAAAGTCCGTAGGCGATGATCGCCGCCGAAGCCCCCGCAATCCACGGCAGCAGAAAGCCGGAGAGCTGCATGAAGCGCGTCGGGTTGGCAAGTTTTTGCGTCAAGGTTTGCATGGGCGGGATGTACGCCTTTCAAGATGGGCACGCAATGAACATGCCCTTACAATATGAGCACATTACGGACTGGCGTTATTGCAGCTGGATACGTAAGGCCGCCGCCGCTGCTAAGGGGCCCAGCGCCATAGATATGAGCGAGATGGCCATTAGGATTAGAAACGACGAGCCAACACCGCTTGGACCAGCCGATGCGGAAATAACCGAAATCCCGAAGATCAGCGTCGGCACATAGAGCGGCAGCACAATCAGGGCCAGCAACAATCCGCCGCGCCGAGCTTTAACCGTGAGCGCGGCGCCGATAGCGCCGAGGAAACTGACCGAAGGCGTGCCAACGAGCATCGAACCGATCAAGACCGGATAGGTTTTGACATCGAGGTTCAACAAGATCCCCAGCACGGGCGCGAGCAGGGCTAGCGGGATGCCCGTGGTCAGCCAGTGCGCAAGCGCCTTGGCGGCAGCGATCAGTTCGAGCGGCAGCGACGCAGTGGCGAAAACGTCGAGCGTGCCGTCTTCATAGTCTGTCTCGAAAATGCGCCCGAGCGACAACAGCGCGGCGAGGAGGAGCGCGATCCATAAAATGCCGGGCGCAATGCGTGACAGCAGGTTGAGGTCTGGCCCGAGGCCGAGCGGCATCATGGCGACGACGATCAGAAAAAAGCCGAGCGCGGTTCCAAGCGCGCCGCCTTCGCGAACGGCTAAGCGAATGTCGCGACCAACGAGGGTCCAAAAAGCGCTCAAGATCGCGCCTCCGCCGAACGTGTTCGCGATCCCGGCAAATCGAAGGTGCGGGCGCGGGCCAGCCCGAGCGGCAGATGGGTCGCGGCGATCACGAGGCCGCCATTGGCGGTGTGAGCGTCGATGGCAACCGCGAGCCACTTGGTTGATGCCGTGTCGAGCGACATGGTCGGTTCGTCGAGAAACCACAGCGGGCGCTCAGCCACCAAAAGCCGGGCGAGGCCGAGGCGCCGCTTTTGTCCGGCCGACAAATACGCCGCCGGATAGTCGTCGAGGGCGTCGAGACCAAAGTGCGTCAGCGCCGTTTTGACGCGCGCGGCAGAGGCTTCGGTTTCAAGAAACGCAGCCCAAAACTGCAAATTCTCCCGGGCCGTCAAATTGGCTTTCACGGCATTTCCATGACCCACGACATGGGCTTGCTCGGCGATGATTTTCTCCGCGTCGCCACCTTCGAGGCGAATACGTCCGGAAACCTGCGGCAGGAAGCCCGCCAGAGTTCGCAGCAACGTGGTTTTTCCGGCGCCGTTGGGCCCAGTGAGAATAAGCGCTTCGCCGGCGACGGCTGTCAGAGACAGGTCGTCTAAAATAGTCCGGCCGCCGCGGTCAACGACGAGGTTTTCGGCGACAAGCTTCACGATGGCTGGTTCATGGAATCGGGGATTGAACAGGGGTGCTAGTCGACTGGGCCCCTTCCAGGGTGGCAATTCGGCGCAATGTCGTCGCCCGATGCTTACACCGGCTTCTGTTTTGCGGTGCATTATTTATGAGATAGGTTGAGGCGTTAGCTAGCGCAAAAACGTGCGTCGGCGCCGGGGATGGGAACATCTGCGGCTTTGGGCGCAGCACACCGTCGGCACCCCGGCGGCGCAGTTTGTCGTCACTCTTTTCCAGGAGCCCTGACCTTGAGCGCCGTAACCCCCATGTCCGTCGACAGCTTCAAATGCCGCAAAACGCTCGACGTCGACGGCACGCCGCATGTTTACTATTCGCTGCCCGACGCCGAAGCCAACGGCCTCACAGGCATTTCAAAACTGCCGTTCTCGATGAAGGTCTTGCTTGAAAACCTGCTGCGCCACGAGGACGGGCGCACGGTCACCAAGGCTGACATCGCCGCCATGGCCGAGTGGCTCGACAACACCGGAAAGACCGAAAAGGAAATTGGCTTTCGTCCTGCCCGGGTGCTGATGCAGGATTTCACGGGCGTTCCGGCGGTCGTCGACCTCGCAGCCATGCGCGACGGCATGAACCGGCTTGGTGGAGATCCAAAGAAGATCAACCCGCTGGTGCCCGTCGATCTCGTCATCGATCACTCGGTCATCGTCGATGAGTTTGGCTCACCCAAAGCCTACGACCGCAACGTCGCGCTGGAATATGCGCGTAACGGCGAGCGCTACAACTTTTTGAAATGGGGCCAGGGCGCGTTCGAGAATTTCCGCGTTGTGCCCCCCGGCACCGGGATTTGCCATCAGGTCAATCTTGAATACCTTTCACAAACGGTGTGGACGAACACGATGGCCGACGGCACGACCGTTGCCTACCCCGACACGCTGGTCGGCACCGACAGCCACACCACGATGGTGAACGGGCTCGCCGTGCTGGGCTGGGGCGTTGGCGGAATCGAAGCTGAAGCCGCCATGCTCGGTCAGCCGCAATCGATGCTGATCCCGGAAGTCATCGGCTTCAAGCTGACCGGCCGTTTGACCGAGGGTGTGACCGCGACTGATCTTGTTTTAACGGTCACGCAGATGCTGCGCAAAAAGGGCGTCGTTGGAAAGTTTGTCGAATTCTATGGCCCCGGCCTCGACAACATGACGCTCGCCGATCGCGCCACGATCGCCAACATGGCGCCCGAATATGGCGCGACCTGCGGGTTCTTCCCCGTCGATGGCGAAACGCTGAACTATCTAACGATTTCGGGCCGCGACGCGCACCGCATCGCATTGGTCGAAGCCTATAGCAAGGCGCAAGGTCTCTATCGCGTGCCAGGATCAGCCGATCCGATCTTCACCGACACATTATCGCTCGAACTCGCTGACGTGGTGCCGTCGATGGCTGGACCCAAACGCCCCGAAGGCCGCATCGCGCTGACAGGCATCAAGAGTGGCTTTGCAACGTCGCTGACCGAGGAATACAAAAAGCCGGGCGAACTGGCAAAGCGCGTCAAAGTCGAAAACCAACAATACGATCTCGGTCATGGCGATGTCGTCATTGCCGCGATTACCAGCTGCACCAATACTTCGAACCCTAGCGTGCTGATTGCGGCGGGCTTGCTCGCCCGGAATGCGGTCGATCGCGGGCTGACGTCGAAACCCTGGGTTAAGACGTCACTTGCACCTGGATCGCAGGTGGTCGCCGCGTATCTCTCGAAGTCCGGCCTGCAAGTGTTTCTCGACCAGATTGGCTTCAATCTCGTCGGTTTCGGCTGCACCACCTGCATCGGAAACTCAGGTCCCCTTCCCGTCGATATCTCGAAAGCCATCAACGACAACGGCCTCGTTGCTGCCGCGGTGCTGTCGGGCAATCGCAACTTCGAAGGCCGCGTCTCACCGGATGTGCAGGCGAACTATCTGGCGTCACCGCCGCTGGTTGTTGCCTACGCGCTAGCCGGCACGGTGCAAACCGATCTGACCACCGAACCGCTTGGCATCGGCCGCGATGGCAAACCGGTGTACCTCAAAGACATCTGGCCGACATCGCAGGAAATTCAGCGGTTCGTTGCTGAAAACATCACCCGCGAGATGTTTCGTTCGCGCTATGCCGACGTCTTCAAAGGCGACATGAATTGGCAAGGCATCAAGACCGGATCCGGCCTCACCTACGGTTGGGACAATGCGTCAACCTACGTGCAAAATCCGCCGTACTTCAGCACGATCAGCAAAACCCCGTCAGCCGTTACGGACATTGCGGGCGCACGCATTCTCGGTCTCTTCGGCGACAAGATCACCACGGACCATATTTCACCGGCGGGATCGATCAAGGCGGCGAGCCCGGCTGGCAAATACCTGCTCGACCATGCCGTCAAACCTGCCGACTTCAATCAGTACGGCACGCGTCGCGGCAACCATGAAGTGATGATGCGCGGGACCTTCGCCAATATCCGCATCAAGAACCACATGGTGAAGGATGCGAGCGGCGCCGTTAAGGAAGGCGGCCTGACGATCCATTACCCATCGGGTGAGGAATTGCCGATCTACGATGCGGCGATGCGTTATGAGGCCGAAGGCGTGCCACTCGTCGTGTTCGCCGGCATCGAATACGGCAATGGATCGTCACGCGATTGGGCGGCGAAGGGAACCAATCTGCTCGGCGTTCGCGCCGTCATTGCCCAGTCGTTCGAGCGCATTCACCGCTCCAATCTGGTCGGCATGGGCATCGTGCCGTTCACCTTCGAGCCAGGCACGACATGGCAAACGCTGGGGCTCAAGGGCGATGAGACGGTCGCTATTTCTGGGCTGGCAACCGTGCAACCGCGCCAGCGTTTGACCGTCAGCATTACCCGCGCCGACGGGTCTGCGCTCCAGGTGCCGCTGCTGTGCCGGATCGATACGCTCGATGAAATCGAATATTTCCGAAATGGCGGCATCCTGCACTACGTGCTGCGCAATCTCGCGGCCTAACCCGTTGTCGAAATTTCGTTTGTGCCTCGCAGCCAAGGGCCGCTTCGACATCCGAAGTGGCCCTTTGGCGTTGTGTTTTCGGCCGATAAGGCGGGCGTTAACCCGGTCTACGCAGGTGATGTAATGGATCGGCACTCAGCTCCGTACTACCAGCAGACACGGCTTGAAAAAGCGCGGCACGACCGTTCAACGGTTCGTGACCGGCGTTTAACTTTCACGCGATCGCTCGTCACACTAGGTTGAGCTGCGACGGCAATCGATGCGACGCCCCGATAGGATGCAAACATGCGACGGCGAACTTTGATTGCTTCGGTCTTCTTCGCGCTTCTAGCGGGGTCGCACGCTGGCTGGGCCGCTGATGAAAACGTGGCCGCTAGCGATCCACCCGGCGGGCCTGATCCGGTGCCGATCCGCGCCGTCTTGGAGTTGTTCACATCGCAAGGCTGCTCGTCGTGTCCGCCGGCCGACGCGCTGTTGAAAACTTTCGCCAACGATCCAGGCATCATCGCGCTGTCGCTCCCGGTCGACTACTGGGACTACCTTGGCTGGAAGGACACGTTCGCGACAGCGCGCAACACCGAACGCCAGCGCGGCTATGCGAAAGCGCGTGGCGATGGCGCCATCTACACGCCGCAAGTCGTCGTGAACGGACTGTCTCATGTTAACGGCAGCAACAAATCGGACATCGAATCCGCGATCGAGTCGACGGCGGGCAAAGGCAGCAAAGCGCACGTGCCAGTGAGATTCTGGCAGGAAAAAAATACGCTGAACATTCTGACGGGCGCGGCCGAAGCCGGCAGTTCGATCAAGGAGGCAACCATTTGGCTCGGCGTCGTGCAGGAATCCGGCACGATCGAGATCAAACAGGGTGAGAACGCCGGTCGTTCAATCACTTACACCAACATTCTGCGCGACCTTGCGCCCATTGGCCTGTGGAAGGGCCAGACGATGCGCATTCAAATTCCTCGCGGCGCGGTGATGATGCCCGAGACGCAAAAATCAGTCGTGCTTATCCAGGAAGGTCGGGCCGGTCCGATCATCGGCGCGGCCTGGGCAGCACTTTGGTAGAGATGCGGTGGCAATGGTGCTTTGCGGCGAAGCATGTCATTGCCGCCGCCTACGCCGCAAGCCCGCGTTTTTTGAGCAATCCATCGATGTTCGGCGGGCGGCCCCGGAAGGCGACGTAGGCGTCGTGCGGATCGCGCGTATTGCCTGCCGAATAGATAAACTGCTTGAGCTTTTTCGCCATCGCCGGATCGAACACATCGCCGGTTTCTTCGAACGCGGCGAAGGCATCGGCGTCCATCACTTCCGACCACAAATAACTGTAATAGCCGGCGGCGTATCCGCCGATGATATGCATGAAGTGCGGCAGCCGGTGGCGCATGACGATTTCAGGTGGCATGCCGATTTCCGCCAGCGTTTTGCGTTCGAACGCCTCGATGTCGACCACCTGTTCCATCTCGCCGGCATAGAGCGCCATATCGACCAAGGCAGAAGCGGTGTACTCGACGGTGGCGAAGCCCTGGTTAAAACTTCGCGCCGCCTCCAGCTTGCCGTGCAGAACGGCCGGCATTGGCTGTCCGGTCCGATAGTGGACCGCGTACTTCCGCATCACATCCGGTGTTGAGAGCCAATGCTCATAGAGCTGCGACGGCAACTCAACGAAATCGCGCGATACGGCGGTGCCAGAAATTGATGGGTATGTGACGCTTGATAACAAGCCATGCAAGCCGTGACCAAATTCGTGGAATAAGGTTCGCGCGTCATCGAATGACAGCAGCGTTGCCTCACCGTCCGCGCCACGCGCGAAATTCAAGACATTGATGATGACAGGATGCGCGCCTTTGCCGATTTTATGCTGATCGCGAAAGCTCGACATCCAGGCGCCGGACCGCTTTGAGGGACGGGCAAAATAGTCGCCGTAAAATATCCCGACATGGCCGCCCGACGCGTCGAACACTTCCCAAGTGCGCACGTCGGCGTGGTATCGAGGAAGATCATTGCGCTCGTGGAATTTCAGTCCAAACAGCCGCGTCGCGCAATCGAAAGCGGCCGCGATCATGTTGTCGAGCGGCAGATAGGCGCGCAACTCGGCTTCATCGATATCGAATTGGGCTTTGCGGACTTTTTCGGAGAAATAGCGCCAATCCCACGGCTCGATCGCGAAGTTCCCGCCCTGGCGGCGTGCTTCTGCGGCAAGGGCGTCGCGTTCGGCCGCAGCGCGCTGGACAGCCTTCGGCCAAACCGCTTGCAGCAGGTCGCTGACGGCGATGGGCGTTTTCGCCATCGTGTCCTGCAAACTAAAGTCGGCGAATGATTTGTAGCCGAGCAACCGGGCGGACTCATCGCGCAGCGCCACGACCTCGGAGATGATTTGACGATTATCGGTGTCGCCACCGTTTGCGCCGCGCGCGATCCAGGCTTTGAAGGACTGCTCACGAAGATCGCGACGGCTCGAATAGGTCAGAAATCCTTCGACGCTCGAGCGCGCGAGTGTGATCATGGCTTTGCCGGAAAGGCCGGCATCAGCCGCGGCGCGAATGGCGCTGGCGCGCATGGTCTCGGGAAGGCCGGCCAAATCCTGATCGACGTCGAGAACCATGCGCCACGACTGCTCGTCCTTCAAAACATTCTGCATGAACTGCGTGACCAGCGTCGCCAGCCGCGCATTGATCTCTTTGACGCGCGATTTTTGTGCCGCCGATAGCCGTGCGCCGGCACGCACGAAACCTAAGTGGTGGCGCTCCAGGACGCGAAGATCCTCCGACCCCAAATTCAATGCGTCGCGACGGCCATACAAATCATCGATCCGCGCGAACAGACGCTTGTCGAGCAGGATCATGCATTCGTGGGCGGCAAATTTCGGCGCGACGTCGCGCGCGATGTCCTGCAGCTCTTCGGTCGAGTCGGTTGATTCCAGATTGCTGAACACGGACGCGACGCGGGCCAGCAACGTGCCGCTTTTCTCAAGCGCGATCACGGTGTTGGCAAACGTCGGCTTCGCCGTATTCGCGGCAATTTTCTCAATCTCGCTTTTGTGGGCTTTGAACGCAGCGTCCAATGCCGGTTTGAAATGCTTGGCATCGATTTTTTCAAACGGCGGGAGCGAAAACGGACCGTTCCAAGATGTCAGCAGAGGGTTGGCACTGCTGGCTGCTGCGCGGCGAGGGTTGGATAGGGAACGGCGCCGTGGCAGCTTCGTCGAACGGTCGGATACGGCCATTGAGTTCTCCTCTGGTCAACGTATACGCGACCAGGGAGCGGACGGCTTATAACAATTGATAAAATACCCGATAACCGGAGCTGAAAAGTGAGAAGGGCCGGCTGGGGAACCGACCCTTCTCGGGGCATTTCAGAGAGACATACCGTCTGGCTGGGGGGGGGCCAGACATCAGGGCAGAAACGGACCGCTGGGGGGTAGCGTCCGGTCGAGTTGCCGAGGCCCAGATCCGTAAATTTGGCCCCGGGGGGCTGGGGGGCTGTCGATCCAGAGCCGGTTCTTGGCTCTAGGCCTCAAGCAACACGATCATTCATGCTTTTTTATTGCGGCGGATTATGGCCCATCCGTGGACGCCAATTTGTCCAATCAGCGATATTTAGAGTGTCGAATTTCACAATTCGATTGGCGTCTCAGCAAGCGCGAAATGATGCGCGGCGGCGTGTGCTTGTTCTTGCATTCAGGCAGAGTTGGCGCGATCCTCTGCATCTCGATTGAGGGAGGCGCGCTATTGAGCGACTTTGACCCGATAACATTGACGGCAGCACGCCAGCGCCGGGCCCCTGGCATCGTCAACGGAATGGGCCAAGCGGCGCTGGCCCATACAACGACCTTCAATCGCCAGGAACTCACCGCTATTCTCGGCCTCTATGGGCGCAAAGTGGCCGCTGG
The DNA here is from genome assembly GCA_019748215.1 of Hyphomicrobium sp. Taxonomy (GTDB): domain Bacteria; phylum Pseudomonadota; class Alphaproteobacteria; order Rhizobiales; family Hyphomicrobiaceae; genus Hyphomicrobium_B. Next base: position 23,023 of record JAIEPV010000042.1, on the reverse strand, counting down.
CGTTTGGCGCGATTATGCCATCGACCTATTGCGCGATAAGGCCGTGTTTTCTGTATTCCGAAAATCCAGTGAGTATCCGCTGTATCGCATCGAAAAAGATCCCCGGCTGGCGCGCAAGCAAGGTGCTTTTAGCGTCATCGCGGCAGGCGGGCTGATTATGAAGCGCGGCCAAGATTTGCAGCGCGTGTTAGACGTTCTCGAAGACCGGTTTGAAGTGATCACGTTTTAGGTCAACGCCTTTTTGTCCAGGCTCATAACGCAAAAAAGGCCCCAGTTTCTGGGGCCTTTTCAATGTCGGGCAATGCGATTGAAACAATCTTACTCTTCTGTATTCATGATGCCGAGCATGTTCAAGATGTGAACAAACAAGGTGATGAAGCTGCCGTAGAGCATGAAAGCGCCGAAGATCGACGACCGGTTCAAGAACTCTTCTCCGCCATTGCTGGCTCCAGCCAAATACATGTTCTTGATGTTCTGTGTTTCCCATGCGGTGATCACAGAGAACAATAGGACGACAACGGCCGAAATGCCGAAGCTGACCATCTTGCTCGTGCCCGGATCAGTGATGAAGAAGAAGCTGACGAGCATAGCGACGATCAAGCCGATCGATGCCATCGACAAGAAGCCGCCCCAGCCGGTCATATCTTTTTTGGTCGTGTAGCCGATGACGCTCGTGGCGGCGAACGTCGCAGCCGAGATGAAGAATGCCTGACCAACGAGCCCAATCAGACCCTTCGATACAAACATATAGATCATAGGCGCCATCATCGCGCCCCACATCGCACAATAGAGCCAATAGGCGCCGTGCGCGACGACGGCGCTGCCCGAATAGAACAGTTTATGAGCGAAAAATCCGAGCCCAAGGACAGCGGCGAACAAGACCCACTTCAGCGGTCCGGATGCGATAGCGGCCAAGGCATCGGGACTATTCAGCAGCGCCAGGACGACGACGGCCGTGCCGGCGACGCCCAGCGCCATATAGTTGTAGGTGCCGATCATAAACGACCGCAAACCCTGGTCGATGTCGCCAGCGGTGCGGGCAGTACCGCGAGAGATAGCGGGTCTCGAATAGGCTTCAGCCATAGTGACGGTTTCCTCTCCTGAGCCGGCGATGATCGCCGAGCTTGCCACTGATATGCGGTGCGTCGACTTGCCTTTCAAGGCCCAACCCAGCGTCACGCTCAATGAATTATTCAGACCGCAGGACGGGGACCGCCGGGGCCCTGAGCACCCCCCAGGTGCCCAGCCCGCCGAAGACCGCAATCAACACGGCGGCCACCGCCAGGGTTTGCAGAACGGCGTTCAGCGAAAACACGAAATCCAGCTCCATGACTTGCGTAACGGCGACATAAGCGACCCCACCGCCAAGGAAAATTGCAACGAGCGCGGCAATCGACGCGAGCAGGGCATACTCGCAGGCATGAGCGGAAAGGATTTGCGACCGTCTGGCGCCGATGGTCTTTAGGATCACCGCCTCCAAGATGCGGCGGCGCTGAGCCGTAGCTAACGCGCCGGCGAGAACGAGCGCGCCGGCCGCCAATGTCACGCTCCCCGCGATCTGCACCGCGGTCATGATTTTCGCGAACACCTTGTTGAACTGGTCGATGGCGTCGCGCACGCGGATGGCGCTAACCGACGGATAGGCTTTGCCGAGTGCACGGGTCAAATCGGCCTCGGCTGACGGAGTTACGCCATCCGGAAGCGTGATGGTCGCCAGGAGATTATGCGGCGCGGCTTTTAACGTATTGGGCGAGAACACCATCACGAAATTGATGGCAAGGCTTTCCCATTTGACGTCGCGCAAGTTTGAAATGGTGGCATCGATATTTCGGCCGAGTACATTGACGGTGACGGAATCGCCGACCGTGACACCGAGTTTCTCGGCCAATTCGCGCTCGAACGAGACCAGCGGTGGTCCACTGTAGTCGCCCGTCCACCACGTCCCGGCCGTGACTGTCGAACCGTCGGGAACTTCGGTCGCATAACTCAGGCCGCGATCTCCCGACAACACCCACTGTGCCTCCGGCGGGGCTTTGATTTGTTCGACCGGCACGCCCTTGAGCTTGACAAGGCGGCCGCGCAACATCGCGGCTTCGATCATTTTCGAGCCCGGAATGCGCCCATCGACGAACCGCGCCAGCGCTGCGTAGTCGTCCTTGGCCACATCCAGCAGGAAGTAATCCGGCGACTGCTCCGGCAGACGGCTTTTCAGTTCATCGACCAGCGAGGCGTTGGCCAGCGCCACAGCAACCAACAGAGACAACCCGGTGCCGAGCGATAGGATGACCGACCGGGTCAAGCCATCGGGTGATCCGATATTGCGCACGGCCAGCGCCAGCACGGGCGATGACGGCCGTGGCACACGGCGCGCCAGCCGCGTGACCACAACGCCGAGGCCGCTGAACACGACCAGCATCGTGATCAGCCCGGCAATGACATAGACGGCGATGCGACGCGGCTCGGACGTGGCGACGGCAAGCCCGACCAAGCAGACCAGAATAACGGCGATCGCAGCCGAGATCAAAAATCGCGGGCGCCCGTGCACGGCCTGAAGTTGTTCTCGAAACAACACGCTGGCACGGACATTTTCGGCGCGACCGAGCGGCCACAGAGCAAACAGCAATGCCACGAGCAATCCGTACAGACCGGCAATCGCCAAGCTTTGCGGTGACACACTCAATTCAGTGCGGACTGGCAGCACCTCTCCGTAAAACCGATCGACAAGCCCTGGCACGAGAACGCCGAGAGCCAAGCCGATAGCGATCCCGATGGCGCTCATGGCGAGAAGTTGGACTAGAAAAATGCCGATGATCTGTTCGCCGGTGGCCCCGACGCTGCGCAGCGTGGCGATGACCTTGACGCGCTTGTCGACAAACGTCGCGACCGCATTGGCAATGCCAACGCCGCCGACCATGAGTGACGCTAAGCCGATGAGGATCAAAAACTGGCGCAGCCGGTCGAGCGTGCGGGTGATCTGCGGATTAGGATCGTGGCGATCGAGCGCTGTGAAGCCCGCTTCCGGCAATTGGGCCGCGGTTGAGGTGCGTAAATTTTTCAGCGTCTCGCGATCGTCGGGCGCATTCGGCGGCAGCTTCACGCCGTAGCGCCAGCGAATGAGCGTGCCGGGTTTGACGAGCCCACTGGCTTCGAAGGTTGCCATCGAGACGAAGACGCGCGGGCCATAGGTCAGGCGATCGGCGACGGCATCGGGCTCAGACGCGAGCGCGGCGCGAATCTCAACCTCAAGATCGCCAAGCCGCATGCGGTCGCCAACCTTCAGACCAAGGCGTTCGAGCAGCATCGGATCAGCAACCGCGCCAGCGCCCGCTATGGCGGGCGCAAAAGGTCCGCTGCCCGCAACTGTGATCGCGCCCGCGAGAGGATAGGCACCATCCACGGCTTTCAGTTCGACCAAAGCCTGCTCGGAGCCATCGAGACGCCGCGCCATCGTCCGCATGGTGGCCGTCTCGCTGGTCGCGCCGAGCGATTGGAATGCGCCGCGCTCGTCGGGTGTCGCCCGCGCGTGCATGCGGGCGAACGTAACGTCGCCGCCGAGAAGAACTTCACCTTGCCGAGCAAATCCGGCGCGCAGTGCGTCACCCAAAGCGCCGACGGCTGCGATTACCGTCACCCCGAGTGCGAGACAGGCGATAAAAACATGAAAGCCTTTGAGTCCGCCGCGCAGTTCGCGCGTGCCAAGACGCACGATGGTGCGCCACCTGGCACCTGCGGACGCGGAAGCCGGGCCGGCCTGCATCGCGACACTCATTGCGACACCGCGCGGACGTTCGCGGACGGCTGAGACTGCATGTTGTCAGACGCTATCCGTCCGTCGGCCATGCGGATGACCCGATCTGTCATCGCCGCCAGCCGCTCATCGTGGGTCACCAGGATCAGCGTCGCGTCCATGCGCGCGCGAAGACCAAACAGAAGATCGACAATCTGCTTGCCGGTTTTGCCGTCGAGATTTCCGGTCGGCTCGTCCGCCAGAATGAGACGCGGGCGGCGGCTCAACGCACGCGCGATTGCGACACGCTGCTGTTCGCCGCCCGAGAGTTCTGCCGGAAAATGATCGACGCGGGCCGCGAGCCCGACTTCGTCCAAAAGGCTTCGGGCCGTTTCAAAAGCGCCGGCGGCACCGGCCAGTTCGAGCGGCAACGCGACATTCTCGAGCGCCGTCATCGTCGGCACGAGGTGGAAGGCTTGAAACACGATGCCCATTTCAGCACCGCGAAACACGGCCAGCGCATCTTCGCCAAGGCCCTGCAAATCCCGGCCTCTGACGATAACTCTGCCACTCGTCGCCCGTTCTAGGCCGGCCATCACCATCAGCAGCGACGTCTTGCCAGATCCCGACGGGCCGACGATCGCCGCCGTTGATCCGCCTTTGACGGCGAGTGATACGCCACGCAGAATGTTGACCGGGCCGGCGCGGCTGGTCAGCGTCAGATGCAGGTCGTCGAGCTCAATGATGGGGTCCGTCAAGATCGGTTCGCTTTCATGCTAGGGCGGGTGCTGTCGCGCAGAACGCGCTGACAGCCACGATATCGGCGTCAGGCGCCGCCATATATTACGAGGTTGGTCTGTTGACTTGTCGCGGGCATCGCCAATGTCTACGTCAACCGTCCCGGTCTTGGACGACACGTGAGGCGGAAACATGAAATTTGGTCATAGACTTCGGATGCGAGCGGCGCCGTTGAAAATGTTTTTAACGGGGTTTGCCATCGTCATGCTGACCTTCCCTTTGCGCGCCGACACGGCGGATAAACCAATCACGCTCGTCGCCTTTGGTGACAGTTTGACGGCCGGATACCTGCTTCCGCCGTCTGCCGCGTTTCCGGCCCAACTGCAAGTGGCGCTTCAGGCGCGCGGCCACAAGGTGCTCGTGGTCAATGCCGGGGTTTCGGGCGACACCACAGCGAACGGCGTCGAGCGCCTCGACTGGACGCTGCAGACCGGCGCCGATGCCGTCATCCTTGAACTCGGCGCCAACGATGCACTGCGCGGCGTCGATCCCAAACAGACCCGCGCCAACCTTGACAAGATGCTGAGCGTGATCACCGCCACAGGCGCCGACGTGCTGGTGGCCGGCATGAAGGCGCCGTCCAATTGGGGTGATGACTACGTCGCCGCCTTCGACGGTATTTTTCCGGAGCTGGCGAAAAAATATAACGTCGCCTTGTATCCATTTTTTCTCGAAGGCGTGGCCCTCAATCGATCGCTGATCCTATCGGATGGTCTGCATCCGACGACCGAGGGCGTGGCTGAAATCGTCAAACGCATCTTGCCCGATGCGGAGGCCTTGGTCAGGCGCGCGGCGGCCCGCCGGACAGCTGTCAAATAACAGCGGCAAGTTTGGTGCGAACGCCTGCCGGATCGATTTGTGGGAGGTTGCGATGCCCCGGATATTTTCAGCCATCGAACTGCCTGACGACCTGCGCGAGGAGCTTTATCGGCTGCATCAACCGTTGCCGGGCGCGCGGTGGGTCCATCCCGGCAACTATCACATCAGCCTGCGCTACCTCGGTGACATCGATCGATCGGCCGCCCGCGAGTTCATCGAAAACTTGGCGGGCCTTGAGCCGGACCCCTTCGAACTCCGCATGGTCGGCTTGGGCGTGTTCGGCGGCTACGATCCGCATGCGGTATGGGCAAGTGTCGAGCCATCTTCAGCGCTAACGGCGCTCGCCCGGGCGCATGAAAAAGCTGCGCGATTGGCCGGTTTTGCGCCGGAAAAGCGGCCGTTCACACCCCATGTGACGTTGGCGCGGTTGCGAAATTCCGACACGCAGCGCGTGGCGCGGTTTCTCACCCGCTATGGCGGATATCGATCGCATCCGTTCCTGGTGACGCGAACGGTTGTCATGTCATCGCGTCCGGTCACCGGCGGCGGACCCTATGCGGTCGAAGATATTTTCCCGATGCGCGGCTGCGGCTTTGCCTATGAGGAACAAGACATCAGTTGGTGATATTGAGCATTGAAGCGGTGATGAGGCGGCCACTTCAAGGCAGCGCAGACCCTCACAGTGTAATCACCAGTTTGCCGTGGGCGGCGCGTCGCTCGAGTAGGCCAAGCGCCTCGCTCATTTGCGCCAGCGCGAACGTTGTCGGCTGACTTGGGCACAACGTGCCATTCGCGACCCAGTCTAATACTTGTTGCATATTGCGCGCGTGGGTCACCGGATCACGCTTCACGGCCTCGCCCCAAAACACGCCGGAAATCTCGGCTCCTTTGAGCAGCAACAGATTGAGCGGAATTTTCGGGATTTCTCCGGCGGCGAAGCCGACGACCAGCAAGCGGCCGCGCCAAGCCAACGCCCGCACCAATGGCTCAGAAGCTTCGCCGCCGACGCAATCATAAACGATGTCGGCACCGGCACAGCCGGTTTTGGCTTTGACGGTTTCTTTCAGATCTGTGCCGGGGAACATGATGCCGTCGTCAGCTCCACGAGCGGCCGCAAGCGCAAGTTTCTCCGCCGAAGACGCAACCGCGATCACACGAGCGCCGAGCCGCTTGGCGATGTCGATGGCCGCTTGTCCGGCGCCTCCGGCCGCACCCGTTACAACAACGGTTTCGCCAGCCGCCAGCCGGCCACGCTCGATGAGGCCATGCATAGCAGTGCCGTAAGTTACCGATAATCCGGCGGCGATGACATCGGGCACGGCGTCGGGAACGGCGACCAGGGCGCGTGCATCAACGAGGATTTTTTCGCACGCGCCGCCCCAATTGACGTAAGCCATCACGCGGTGACCTGCTGACCATCCGGAAACTCCTGGTCCGACGGACTGGATAACGCCCGCGATTTCCGCGCCAGGCGAAAACGGCAAGTCCGGTTTGAACTGATATTTTCCACGCGTAATCAGCGTATCGGCAAAGTTCAATCCGACGGCCGTCACCCTTACAATCACATGCCCCGAGGCACCAACGGGTTCCGGCACGTCGCGCAATTCGAGATGCTCCGGCCCATCGAGGCTCTTGCAAACCATGGCCCTCATGTGACACCTCCCGTCGGCGACCGACCCCGGTCTGTTGGTTCGGCCCACCCGGCCCGAACGCGTCTGCGCGGTCGAAGGTATGGCGTGCGGACTGCAAACTCTCAACCGCTGAACAAGCAGAGCAACTCGATCATGTGTGCGACGCCATGACCCGGACCACCACCACTTGGCCGCCGACGACCAAAGGCTATTTCGCCATCGGCGCCGAGCGCATGTCGAAGTCGCTCAACCTCGGTAATTTGATGCGGTCGGCGCACGGCTTCGGAGCGAGCTTCACATTTACGGTCGGCGCCACCTATCGCGCGCTTGAAGCGCACGCCGATACCTCCAAAAGCCAGCTGCACATGCCGCATTACAATTGGTCGACCCTTGACGACATGGCCTTGCCTACCGGGTGCAAACTGGTCGGCGTCGAATTGCTCGACAGCGCCATCGATCTTCCCAGTTTCCGGCATCCCTTGCGCGCTGCTTATGTACTGGGACCTGAAATGGGGTCGCTATCTGAACCCCTGCTCGCCCGGTGCGACTATGTGGTCAAGATCCCGACCAGCTTTTGCGTCAACGTGGCTATGGCGGGGGCAATCGTGATGTACGACCGAGTGAAGTCGATGGCGCGCTTTGCCGACAGGCCCATTAGCGAGGGGGGACAGTGATGCCGAACATTCCGCGCCTTGCAACGCTCGCTATCGCGTGCGCCGTCACGCTTTCGGCGCCTTCAATGGCGGCAACGACTGTCACCAAAGTGGACGCATTCGCCGACTGGTCGCTTTACGCCGACGACGCAACGCCGCATCAATTTTGCTTCGTCACCAGCGAGCCTAAATCCAGCGTTCCATCGGGCGCAACGCGTGAAGCGCCGCGGATGTACATTTCGGCGTGGCCGCAAGACGGCATCAAAAGCGAAGTCAGCTTTCGGATGGGGTTTGCGGTCAAAGGCAAAACAGATGGATTGGTGACGATCAGTGCGGCCACGTTTGTTCTATTTGGTGCCAATGATCGCGCCTTTGTAGCGGACGCGATTCAGGAACTGAAACTGGTCGACGCCATGAAGAAAGGCGCACAACTTTCAGTCGCCGTCACATCTGATCGCGGCACGGTCGTCACCGACACCTATTCGCTGTCTGGTCTTGGCCAAGCGCTGCAAAAATTGCAGGCGCATTGTTTCTAGAGCAGTCTACCGCTGGTGCCGCTTGGTGCGCAGATGCACGTAGATCGCGCCCTCGCCGCCGTGGTGAATGGCAGCCGTCGTATAGCTCACGACCAGTGGCCGCAGATCTGGCTCCGCCAGCCAGCGCGGGACATTGCGCTTGAGAACTCCGCGATCGCGCTGAACGGTCATGTCGAAAGGCGCATCAGCATCACGGTCGCTCGCCTTGCCTTTGCCTGTGATGACCAGCACCCAGCGCTGGCCTTTGCCGAGACAGCGGATCAAGAATGCGCGCAGTGCCGTGTGCGCTTCGTCCTGGCGCATGCCGTGTAGATCGATGCGAGCCTCGATGTCGACCTGACCAGAGCGGATCTTACGAACCTTGCGACGATCAAAATCGGCGATCGGCCGCGCCGAAGGCTGATTGACTTTAGGGTGCGGGACGGCAGGCGGCGAGCTGCGGGTCGCAGCCGGTTTCATAATCTTCGCCGACGTAGATGGCGGTGCGCCACCTGAACTTGGCGTTGCGCGCGGCGGCATCGGCTCAGTTTTCGATCGTTCGGACGCGGCGTGAAAACGCGCTTTATTTCGCTTGAGCGGCTCGATCGTCTCAGCCGCCATCGACCAGAGATCAACTTCGTCGTCATCGAGGTGGGGGATGCGGTGGGCCTTGCCAGCCGACTTTTGCGGCGGTTTGGGCGGCGCCTTTTTCACGGCGCGCGGCCCGTCGTGTCGCCTACAACCGTTTGGCCGTTGGCGAAGTCGCGGGCAACGAGCACATAGAATTTTCCGGGATGTTTGGTGATGCCCGCCGTGCGCCCGGCCTGATCGCCGGAGCCGAAATAGATGTCTCCGCGTTCGCCCCCTTTGATGGCTGAGCCGACATCCTGCGCCACCATCAGCCTGTTGAAAGCTTTGCCCTTGCTCGCGTGCGTCAGCGTTGGAGACGACACATAAATGGGCGTGCCAATGGCGTGGAAGGCTGTGTCGATCGCCAGGCTGCGGCCGGGTTGCAGCGGAATATGCAGCACGCCCATGGCGCTCTCGGCCTGACTTCCGGCAAGCTCGCGGAAGAACACATACGATTGGTTTTTCCACATCACCGGCTCGGCGCGTTTGCGATCGGCTTTCAGCCATTGCTTCAAGCCCTGCAATGACATGCTTTCCGACGTGAACGCCCCACCATCGATCAAATGACGCCCGATCGAGGTATACGGATAACCATTTTTTCCATCGTAGGAGATGCGCACCTTTTCGCCGGTTGGCAGTTCAATGCGCGCCGAACCTTGGATTTGCATAAAGAAAACTTCGACGGGATCGCTGAAATACATCAGCTCGAGTCCCAGGCCAGCCAACGCGCCCTGCTCGATTTCGGCGCGCGTCGGGTACGCCACCAAGCCCTTGTCGGTCTGCCGCATGTGCGTGAAGGCTGACCCTTTAGCGCCGCGCTCGCTTTCGGGCACAAGGTTCACCAGATCAATCGGGCGTTTGTAGACCGGTGTTTGATAGCGGGCATCGCGAACCCGCGAGCCTTTGACCAGGGGTTCATAATATCCAGTCAGCAACCCTGTACCGGCGGCATGAGTAACGCTGTGCGGTTGAAAAAACCGCTCGAAGAATGCTTTCGCGCCGGCCCGGGTTTGCGGCTTGCCGGATTGCGTCGAAAGCAACGCCAACTGGCAAGTGTCCAGCAATGCGAGGCTCGGCTTCTGTACACCCGATTTAGATCCCGATTGCGCGGCGTCGAAAATCGGCTGACACGACGCGAGAAAAGCGTTCCAGGCTGCCAGATGGTCGTCGTCGTCCCAGCCGGGCAAGGCGGCGAACGGAACGGGTTCGAGCGTGATGGCTGTGGTCGTCATCGGTGATCCGGCTAAGCCCGGTGGCGCAGCCGCCATCCAAACGCAGGTGGCTAGCAAAGCGTATCTGGTGAACCGCCGCAAGCGTCTGGGAAGGCTCGATCTCGCAGTGCTCACGCGGCGCCCCCAGTGCCAAGCTTCAGTGCCAAGCTTCGATGAACACGCCGACAGTACTGCGCTTGAAGGTGACCTAATTCGGGGCTTGTGTCGCCACCAATCGCCAATTCGGGTTGGTGAGCGCGCGGGCATTCGAGACGTCGCGGCTGAACGTCCAGATGTCGGTCACATGTTTGATCTTTTGCGGATCGCCGGCAATGATTTCATCGGCCTTATTGCGCGTCGCAGTGATCAGTTCGCTGATGAAGCGAACGGTCAAAAATGCCGTACCGCCCTTCATCTCCGCTTCGACGATCTCGGCTTTACGAATGCCGACGAATTGCTGGTCGATCGTCTCGCCCCGGCTGTCTCGATCAGCGATGGCTGCGACAAAGCCGTCATTCACTTCGCGGCTGAGCAAATCTTTGAGCGTCTTTCGATCACCTTCGGCAAACGCTGAAACGATCATCTCGTACGCGGCCGAAGCGCCTTGGACGAACGCTTCGGGATCAAATTTTGCGTCAAACGTCGCGACCTCTAAGAGTCCGTCCGTCACCGAGGGGTCGACGACCGGGTAAGACCGAATGCGCGTTTCAAGAGATGGACCTTCAGCCTCGGCCGTCGCCGGCTGCTCTGCCGGATCGGGTATTCGACGCGGAAGCGTGATAACGTCGGCGGTCCCTTTATCGGCTTGCAACGCGGCTTGCTCGCGCTCGCGTGTCTTCAAGCGCTCCACGCGAGAATCATCCTCGTCCGTGCGATGGCCCAACACGCTGCGCAGCTTCAAAATTGCCACCACAGCAACGATGAGTGAAATCAAAGTAATTAAATCAAACTGACCATTCATACGGCTGAGCTTTCTCGAACTTGCATGTCGGACTTGGCGCGTCAGGTGGGCTAATCAGACCTGCTGAGTGGGGCGGTTGAGCGGCACAATCCATCGATGGTACGTAAACCGTCCCGATCCGACTATCTAAGGTCGCAATGCCACAGATGGAAGGCTTAGAGCAAATTCAGTGCCGCAGGCCGGCAGGCCTGCGATTTTACATGCCAGCCGTAGCGCGTGCTTCCGAGGCATGCCGCGTCCGATCAGGGTCAAAGAACGCCTCGAAACAATTGAAAAGACAGTAGGCCAGCGGTGCGGTCAAGCCAACCTCGCTGTGACATACAATTTTTGACGCCGCGCACCGTTTTACATCCGCCGCTCGTCTCCAAGATCAGCCAGCTTGGCCATCCCGTCGATTGCAAGTTATAGTCGCAGTCAACCCGGCTCACAAACATGTCCCCACGCACCAAACTGGCATTTCTGCTCGCGCTCGCGGCACTCCCGCTGCTCGAAATCGGCGTGTTGATCCGCTTGGGGCAAGCGATCGGCTTTGCCCGCCTCGCACTGCTCGTGATTGCGACCGCAATTCTCGGGACCATCGTGATCCGTCGTGTTGGCGTTTCGATGGTCTCGCGAGCGCTTCAAGGGATAGAACGCGGTCGCGATGGCCTTGGGCCAATCCTCGATGGATTTCTACAGGTCGTCGCCGGTATGCTGCTTATTTTTCCGGGCGTGATTTCCGATGCTATCGGCATTTTGCTGCTCGTTCCACCGCTGCGGCACTGGCTGATTTCGAGCGGCATCTTGAAAATCTTTGGCAGCGTTTCTTTTGAAGGCGCCGACGGGCGTTACAAGGGACCGGAAAAAACCCCTGACGGAAAAGCCGACGACGACGCTCACTCCGTCACGATTGAAGGCGAGTATGAGCGGTTGAGCGAAAAAACCATCCCGGCGGAAAGGGCCGTCCGGCGAACACGATAGATGCGGCTAGACGTCTCCCGCGCGACGTTGATTGCGCGTTGCCAGCTGACATGCTAGCGCACGCTTCATCGCACGATGGCCGCGATTGAGCGCTTCCAGGAGGACAAGATGGCAGAGCCGACGAACGGCAAAAACGGCGCGACCGACGCTGTGAAAGCCGATGCTTCAACGCCAATTCAAGCCAAGATCGTCAGCCAGTATCTGAAGGATCTGTCGTTTGAAAATCCAAATGTCCGCAAGCTTATTTCTGGTGGTGGTGAGACGCCCAACCTAAAAGTCGAAGTCAACGTCAATGCTCAGCGCATTGAGGGCGAGCTTTATGAGAGCGCCATCGAGTTCAAAGCGACCGCCGCCAATAACATCGGCACGATTTACGTTTTGGAAGCCGTGTACGCCGGGCTATTCAAAATTGAGACGATCCCAGAGCAAGCTTTGCAGCCGTTTCTGCTGATTTCTGGGCCGTCGATGATTTTCCCCTTCTTGCGCCGCCTCGTCGCAGACGTGACGCGCGAAGGCGGGTTCCCACCGTTGCTGCTCGATCCGATCGATTTTGCAGGCTTGTTCATGCGCCGCCAGCAGGAACGCTCGGCTGCGAAGGCCAACGCCTGACCTCACACTTTATCGGTCGTTCCATCCGGCTTCGTCGTGGCCCAATGTTTGAGCCAAATGGCCTTCGCCCCGAGCGCGTCAATGAAACTGCGATGCTCAGCGCGGTCGCTATCGCGAATTCGCGGTGGCAGCGGTTGCGGCCGTGGGCGGGCAGCTTGACGGCCGTCAATCGCGTTGCGGCCGGCGCGCTCAGCTGCAGCCGATGCGGCGCTCTGCAAACCGAGCGCTGCTTGACGCTCGCCCAGCAATTCCACGTAGACCTCAGCCAGCAACAGGCTGTCGACCAAAGCGCCATGTTTCGTGCGTTTTGAAGTGTCAATTCCATAGCGTTTGCAAAGGGCGTCCAGCGTATTGGGGCCGGCCGGATGCTTGCGGCGCGCCAGTGCCAGCGTATCGACAACGCGCGCCAAGGCGAGCGGCTTGAGTTTCAAGCGATCAAGTTCGGCATTCAAAAACCCCACATCGAACGAGGCGTTGTGAATGACGAGCGGGTCATCGGCGATGAACGCCAGGAACGGTGTCGCAACTGCACGAAACAACGGTTTGTCCTTCAAAAACATCGATGACAGTCCGTGAACTGCCTCGGCTTCGGCAGGGACCTCGCGCTCTGGATTGATGAAAGCGTGGAACTCGCGGCCCGTCGGGATGCGATTATAGATTTCGATGCAGCCGATCTCGATCACCCGATCGCCTCGTTTCGGATCCAAGCCGGTGGTTTCGGTATCGAGAATGATTTCGCGCATTATTATTGGGTCTCGTTGAGTTCGCTCAGTGGCGATGCCGATCGCCAATGCCGATCATAGGCCGTGCACGGCCAGCCCGCGAGCCGCCCAATGATGTCATCCACTTGATCGTGGCAGCGCGATACCGGACCATTCGTGTCGATGACGAAGTCTGCACGACCCCGCTTCTCGGCATCGGGCATTTGCCGCGCCAGCAGCGTGTCGATTTTTTCGCGTGTCATGCCGGACCGGGCCATCAGCCGTTGCCGTTGAACGTCGGGATTGGCGCTGACGACGATCACGGCGTCGACGCGTGTCTCGCCGCCATTCTCATACAGCAGTGGAATTTCCAATACCGTGAGTTTAGCGCCATTTGCGGCTTCCGCGTTTAATACCGCCGACTGGCTTTGGCGCACGGCGGGATGGACAATGGCCTCGAGCGTCTGAAATCGATCGGGATGCGACAGCAACGCCTGGGAAAGCTTCGCCCGATCGACCTTGCCGTCGATCGTGGTGCCTGGAAACGCCGCCTCGATCTTCGTCGTGAGCGGGCCATTGTAAAGACGATGAACGTCCGCGTCGGCGTCGAAGACGGCAATACCAAGCTGGCGGAAGCGGTCGGCGGCAGTTGACTTTCCCATCCCCATCGAGCCCGTCAGTCCAATGATCACCATCACGCTCCCTCGATGTCACGTGCGATCAATCGATAGAGGTCATCGGTCACGTCGGGCGTGACCCCAAACCAGCGAGCAAAACCGGGAACCGCTTGGTGCAGCAGCATGCCCAACCCGCCGACCACTTGGAGTCCGTGGTCTTTGGCATCGCGAAGGAAAGCCGTTTCGAGCGGGACGTAGACGAGATCGGCCGCTACACAATGTGACCGCGCCACCGCGAAATCAATCGCGGGATCGCCGATGCCATTCATACCGAGCGTCGTGGTGTTGACGATGAGCGCCGCGTCTCGCGCATGCGCATTGCGGGCGGCCCACGCATGGGCGCTGACACCGGCGCCGAACTGCCGAGCCAACCCTTCTGCCCGATCGAGCGATCGATTGTAGACGCGAACATCACGACGTCCAGCCTGTAGCAGTCCGTAAACGACGGCGCGCGCTGAGCCGCCGGCACCAAGCACCATGACAGGTCCGTCATAGGCGCTCCATGCGGGTGCCGTTGCCGCGAGGTTGGTCATGAAGCCGTAAGTGTCGGTGTTGGCGCAAGCCAGCTGCCCGTTTTCGAGCCAAAGCGTATTGGCCGCGCCGACAGCCGTGGCTGATGCATCTTTTAAAAAAGCAACCTGATAGGCGGCGATTTTATGCGGCACCGTCACGTTGCATCCCACGAACCCGCGCGCGTCCAGCATGCTCAAGAAGGCTTCAACCTCATCGGCAGCGATGGCTTCCTTGGTATACCTGCCGTTGATGCCGTAGGATTTCAGCCAATACCCGTGAATGAGCGGCGACCGTGATTGCGTGATCGGCCAGCCGATGACGCACGCGCGCGTGATCGCCGTTTCGGTCATGATGCCACCACACCGTGTGATCGCAATTGATGCAAGACCGGCAGCAGCGGCATGCCGAGAATCGTGAAATAGTCGCCGTCAATGCGATCGAAGAATTGCAGGCCGTCGCTTTCGATTGCATAGCCGCCGACGGTTTTTAAAACGCGGTCACCGACGCGCCCGAGGTAGTCGTCGAGAAACGCGTCGGAAAACCGACGCATCGTCAATTGGGCGGTATCGACCCCCTGCCAAATCACCTCATCGTTGCGCACCAGAGCCGCTGCCGAGACCAGTTCGTGCGTGCGCCCGCGCAGCCGGTCGAAGTTGTCACGCGCTTCGGCCAAAGTCGCGGCCTTGCTGAACATATGACGACCCAGCGCCAACACCTGATCTGATCCCAAGACGTAGCAACCAGGATGCGCGAGCGCGACGCTACGGGCCGTTTCAAACGCTAACACGGCGGCAATATCAGCCGCTTCATGGCAATCGCTTTCCGAGATCATCGTTGCCCGAATGGCGTCTTCATCGATGGTGGACGCGACGACGTCGAACACAACGCCGGCCGATTTCAACATCGCGCGGCGCGCCGCGCTCTGCGACGCTAGAATGAGCCGAGGCGCATTGTCGTTATGCATTTCCGCTCTCGCGATCTGCTCGTTTGTCGCCGTTGCGGTCATGAAGCAGCTTCAAAATCATCGTTGCAGACTCTTCAATCGATCGGCGCGTGACGTCGATGATCGGCCAGCCGTATTGCGCAGCGATCTTGCGTGTGAAAGCGATTTCGGCGGTGATGGCATCGCGATCAACATACGATTCAAGATCGCGGTCGGCCATCAATACGGCCCGGTTGCGGCGCACGTCCGCGATCCGATCGACGTTGGCGACGAGGCAAACCACGAAGGCCTTATGGGGCGCGAACAAGCACTCTGGTAGCGCCACTTCGGGTACCAGCGGCAGATTGGTGGTTTTATAACCGCGCTGCGCCAGATAAAGGCTTGTCGGGGTTTTTGACGTTCGAGAAATGCCGAGCACGATGATATCGGCATCGTCCAAATCGTCGGGCAGCCGGCCATCGTCATGCGCCATTGTGAAATTCATCGCATCGATGCGGCGGAAATAGTCGGCATCGAGTACGTGCTGGCCTGCGACCGTTGGCGTATGTGGCGCCCCGAGATAACTCTCAAATACCTGCATGATCGGTTTCAGCACGGCCAAGCAAGGCACCTTCAGTGTTTTGCAATGCGCTTCGAGCTCTTCGACCAGCGTTTTGTTGACAACCGTATAGAGAACGATGCCCGGCTGCTTATCGATCTCGGCCAGCACACGCGTCAGTTGGCGGTGCGTGCGAACCAGAGGATGCATGTGCTCTATCGGTCGGACCATCGGGTATTGGACCGCCGCCGCCTTCGCGATCGCCGCCAGCGTTTCGCCCGTCGAATCCGAAACCAAATGCATGTGAAACAGACTGGGAAGTGTCATCCCGGTTCCCTTCGAAACGGTGCGCGTAAGCTGTTCAAAACCGTCGACCGTTTTCGCTGGAGCTGCCATCGCCGCCGCGTTGAGACAACAACTTGGCGAAAGCGGCCTGAGATACGCACACTTGGCTCGTCGTGAATGTTTTTATCCCGAAACGGCCGATCCTCAACGTGATCCTAGGCGTCCGCCACCCATCCCGTGGTTGTCAACAGGGTGTTCCTTGGAGTTGGTCGGCCATCTTGGACGCAAGCCGTTGAAGCGCGACAGAGATCAAGCTCTATTGCTTTTCATCTCTTGGCCAGACTAGACCTCGTGGCAACATTCAGCTGCTGTGGACGAAGTGTGCGCAAGCCCTGGACCAAAGGCTCATCACCGTTAACCAATGGCCTAAGAGTCATAACAGTAAGATTCAAAAAACTTTTCAAAGTTTGAAGAGAAGGAAAGGCCGCCGTGCAAAAGTCCGAGACGACGACCATCGAACGGCGCTTCCTGGCTCCGTTTCACGGCGAGGCTTTGTCGCCGCCGCCGATCTGGCTGATGCGGCAGGCTGGCCGGTATCTTCCCGAATATCGGGCGACGCGAGCCGAGGCCGGCGGTTTTCTCAATTTGTGCTACACGCCGAAGCTGGCGGCCGAAGTCACATTGCAGCCGATCCGCCGCTATGGCTTCGATGCGGCAATTTTGTTTTCCGATATTCTGGTGGTCCCTGACGCGCTCGGCCAGCAGTTGACCTTCGCCGAGGGTGAAGGCCCGCGTTTGAATCCAGTGCGCGATGTTGCAGATCTTGGCCGACTCGCCGTATCGAACACGGCATCGAAATATGCGCTGGTGTGGGAAACGGTTCAGCGCCTGCGACAGGATTTGCCGAAAGAGACGGCGTTGATTGGGTTTTGTGGCGCACCTTGGACGGTCGCGACCTACATGGTGCAGGGCGAAGGCTCGACGGATCAGGCCAAGGCGCGGCTCTGGGCCTATCGCGATCCGGCAGGGTTTCAGACTTTGATTGATTTGCTGGTGGAAACTTCGATCACGTATCTCGATGGCCAAGTCAAGGCCGGGGCCGATGTGCTGCAGATTTTCGACACCTGGGCCGGCAGCCTGCCGGACGATCAGTTCGATCGCTGGGTGGTCGAGCCGACAAAAGCCATCCGGGCCGCACTCAAGGCCAAGCATCCGACCGTGCCAGTGATTGGCTTTCCGCGTGGCGCGGGTCCGATGGCAGGCTGGTACGTCAGTGAGACCGGCGTCAATGGCATCGGCTGCGATACGGCAACGCCGCCGTGGGTCATGAGTGAAGCGTTCGAGGACGAAGACGTCGTCGTGCAGGGCAATCTCGATCCGCTGTTGCTGGTCTCCGGTGGCGCGCAAATGGACGAGCGCATCGATGAAATCCTCGAAGAAATGGACGGCAAACGCTTCATCTTCAATCTTGGCCACGGCATTGTGCCGGAAACCCCGCCGGAGCATGTCGCGCAGTTGGTCGCCCGCGTTCGCGCTGGAGTGTAAGCGGCGATGGTGAGCGCCCCTGATCAGCCATTGGCGACTGCCCCCGGTGCGTCGGCCGGCAAACGCGCTGGGATTGCCGTGCTCGCGACTGTATTGGCCATTGCCGTGCTGATGGTGCTGTTAGGCGACGGCGCCTATCTCTGGATCAAGGCGATCCACGTGGTCGCTATCATCTCGTGGATGGCCGGTTTGCTGTATCTGCCAAGGCTGTTTATTTATCACTGCGATGCGCCGCGGGGATCGCCGCAATCCGAAACGTTCAAGGTGATGGAACGCCGTCTCTTGATGATCATCATGACGCCGGCGATGATCATCGCGTGGGTGCTTGGTGTGTGGCTGGCGTATGTCGGTGGTCACCTGACCAGTGGGTGGTTTTTGGCGAAGTTCGCTGCGGTCATCGCACTCTCGGGCGTCCATGGCATGTTCAGCGCGGCAGCTCGGGCGTTTGGCGAAGATCGCAATGAAAAGCCGCCGCGCTATTGGCGGATGGTCAATGAGATTCCGACCGTATTGATGATAGTGATCGTGATCCTCGTCGTCGTGAAGCCTTTTTGAAGCTTTGCAGACCCTCGCAGGTCTGCTATGTTGATAACATCCTACTCAGGATGATGGTCAGACGGCCCACCCGTCGCACCTGCTCGGCAGCTCGCCGACCCGACACCCCCCACTGATTATGCCCGGTAAAGCCCTCGCTGAGCCGTTGTCCCATCGCCCATATCACCCTCCCACCACGTTCTGCCCGGCCCCTTTTGCGGCCCCGGAGTATTCCATGAAGGATATGAAGCTCGAAGATTTGAAGCGGAAATCGCCCGCCGAGCTGGTTACGTTTGCCGAAGAGACCGGCGTTGAAAACGCCTCGACGATGCGCAAACAAGAATTGATGTTCGCCACGCTGAAACAGCTGGCAACGCAGGAAACTGAGATCACCGCCACGGGCGTTGTCGAAGTTCTCCAGGACGGCTTTGGCTTCCTGCGCTCGCCGGAAGCTAACTATTTGCCTGGGCCGGACGACATCTACGTCTCGCCATCGCAGATTCGCCGTTTCGCGCTGCGGACAGGCGATACGGTCGAAGGGCAGATTCGCTCACCCAAGGACGGCGAACGCTATTTCGCACTCCTCAAGGTTTCGAATATCAACTTCGAAGACCCCGAAAAAACCAAGCATAAGAGCCATTTCGATAACCTGACGCCGCTGTATCCCACGCAGTGGCTTAAGCTTGAAATCGAAGATCCAACGATCAAGGATTTGTCGCCGCGCGTTATCGATATCGTCGCGCCGATGGGCAAGGGCCAGCGCGCTTTGATCGTCGCTCAGCCGCGAACCGGCAAAACGGTGCTGCTGCAGAACATCGCCCATTCGATCACAACCAATCATCCCGAGTGCTACCTGATCGTGCTGCTCATCGATGAGCGGCCCGAGGAAGTCACCGACATGCAGAGGTCCGTGAAGGGCGAAGTGATTTCGTCGACATTCGACGAGCCGCCGTCACGCCACGTTCAAGTGTCGGAAATGGTCATCGAGAAGGCGAAGCGCCTCGTTGAGCATAAGCGCGATGTGGTGATTCTCCTCGACTCGATCACGCGCCTAGGTCGTGCCTACAACACGGTCGTTCCGTCTTCCGGCAAGGTGCTGACAGGCGGCGTCGATTCCAACGCTCTGCAACGGCCGAAGCGGTTTTTCGGTGCTGCCCGCAATATCGAAGAGGGTGGGTCGCTGACCATCATCGCCACGGCGCTCATCGATACCGGCTCGCGCATGGACGAAGTGATTTTCGAAGAGTTCAAAGGTACCGGCAACTCGGAGGTCGTGCTCGATCGCAAAGTTTCCGACAAGCGCGTATTCCCGGCCATCGACATCGCCAAATCCGGCACGCGTAAGGAAGATTTGCTGGTGCCGAAGGATCAGCTCAAGAAAATGTACGTACTGCGCCGCATTCTCAATCCGATGGGCACACAGGACGGCATCGAATTCCTCATCGACAAGCTGCGCGCCACTAAGACCAACGGCGAGTTCTTCCAACAGATGAATACGTAAGCGTTATTCTTCGCTGCATCAGTCGATGTATTGATGGCGATCGCGTCAGACGCTCGTCAGAGGTGCGGCAAATGATTGGAATGGTCATTCCGCAGGATGGAGGCCCTTGCTGAGTATTCGCGCCTGCTGAGCTGGCGTCTGTTGGCGATATCGTTCTGGCTCGCCTTCACCAGGCCGATAGACGAACGGCAAAATCAATTGCTCCCAGAATGATTTCGGGAAGTTCGGCAATTCGTCGACGCCCATATCGCGGAATGTGATTGGACGTGACGGCTCAGCCACATACGTGCCGAGCAGTTTGTCCCACGCCGTGAGCAGCAAGCCAAAATTGCAATCGCCTTCAGTCCCCCAGTTGACGTGATGCAAGTGATGGAGGCGGCCGATCGACAAATGCCCTTCGAAAGGTCCAAGGCGCGTATCGACATTCGAATGCTGGACGATGAGTGTAATCGTGATCACCACACCAAGAACGAGGGCGACGTCCTGCGGCATGCCCATAATCACCAAGGGCGCGTTGCCGACGACCATGTCGATCGTCTGATGCAGCGGATGGCGGATCACGCCGTTGAAACCGTAAAGCCGCCCGACACCATGATGCACAGCGTGCAGACGCCAGAGCGGTGAATACCGGTGGCTGAGGTAATGCATCATCATGAATGCAAAATCGGCGACGAGGAACGCCAGTAAGACCTGGCCCCACTTCGGCCACTCCGTCGGCCAAATGCCCTGGAACGGGAACAGCCAGACGATCAGCGGAATGAGAAGAACGCCGTTGAGGCTCGACCATTCATACGCAATCGTGTGCAACACATTCGTACGTGTGTCGCCATGTTCGCTGTGGTCGTTCCACTCGTCGAAAAAGGGCGCGATGCGCTCGGCGGCGAAGGCAGTGCCGTAAGCGAGCGCTAAAAGGGGAGCGAGCCAGAGGTAGTCGTATATCGAATGTGCCGACGTTACGATCCAATAGGCTGCGGTGGTCAATCCCAGCAGCATGAATGGCGCATAGCCATATCGAACGAGTGAACACAAAGACCCCATTCCTGCGACCTTCAAAAGCAAGTTTTTGTCTGCGCCAAGAAGCGCAACTCTATTTGACCCACAGTACCTTACAACGCATTAAATCAGGAAATGGATGCACCGGCCGATCGTCGTAAATTCCGCAAGCGCTGCGCAAATGCGTCAGCGTCGAAAATGGGTGCGCTGCATATCTTACCCCGGCAGATAATCGCATTGCCTTTAGGGGCTCCCTTGGAATTGTCTTGTTGCGCCGCAACACCGAGCTGTCTGGTTTGCAACGCCACAAATTCCAACGCACCTGGCACCGATTGGAATTTGAGGACTGCCGAGAGCGACCCCGCGGTGCCCTCTTCAACTTTTATCTGCAAGATGGCGTCGAGATCGAGGCTGGCGGCCAGCAGGCCGCAATGGCCAACCGGACTATCCGCTACAACCCCACCGAACGCGGCCAGCAGTTCGCACGCATCGTCGTCGTAAGCCGTGTCGCCGGAGATGGCCGAAAGCGCGATCAGGTTCCACAGTTGTATGGCATTCGCACTCGGCACGGCGTCGTCGGCAGCGGTTTTGAGACGCACGATGACATCCAGCGTGTCGTCGGCTGCTGTGAAATACCCGCCCCGCGCGCCATCCCAGTGGTGCGCTTTGAGGGTCGCGGTCCAGCGTTGCGCGAGCTCAAGATAACTGCCGTCCCCGGTTGCCTCGAACAGGCGAATGGCGGCCCACGTCATATTGGCATAATCGGATGCGGTTGCCGGCGCCTTGGCTTGCCCACTGCGATAAGAATGCCAGAGGCGGCCGTCTCCGGCCGACTGCTGCGCGACGACGAAATCGAAGGCACGTTTGGCGCAAGCCAACCACTCGGGCTGGCTGAACATCACGGCCGCGCGAGATAAGGCGGCGATCATCAAGCCGTTCCAATCGGCGAGCACTTTGTCGTCCCACCCTGGCCTAACGCGATCCGTCCGATACGTGAGAAGTTTTGCGCGCAGCAGTGCCAGCCGGGTTTCGTTCTCTGCGGACAAGGGGGCAAGGCTGCCGAGCCTGTTCAGGATCGTGTGGCCCTCGAAATTGCCGCCTTGCGTGACGTCATAGACGGCTGCGAAAAATGCCGCGTCGTCGGCGCCGAGCACAGCATCGATTTCGGCAGCACCCCAGACGTAAAACTTGCCCTCCTCGCCCTCGCTGTCGGCGTCGAGTGAGGCCGCAAACCCGCCGCCTTCAGCGATCATTTCACGCCTCAGCCAATCGACCGTTTCAGCGATACGCTCGGCATAAAGCGGGTCTTGGGTGTCGCGCCAGGCCTCCGTCAACAGGTCGATGAGAAGGGCGTTGTCATAGAGCATCTTTTCAAAGTGCGGCACCAACCAGCGATCGTCGACCGAGTAGCGCGAGAACCCACCGCCGAGATGATCGTAGATGCCACCCTGACAGATGTGCGTAAGCGTCGTCAGGACAGCTTGCCTGGCTGCGTCATCGTCAAAGCGGATCGCACCACGCCACAGCAGCCAAAAGACATTCCATTGCGGAAACTTCGGTGCGCCAGATAGCCCGCCGTGCTCGCGATCGACGGCGTTTGAGATGCGTCGCACGAGGTCGCGGATTTGCGTTTCACCCGGCATCGCGAGTCCGGCACGAGCGGGCTGCTCGCGCAGCGACTCGATCAATCGCTCGGCGTTGTTGGCGACATTTTCAGGCTGGTTCTGAAAGGCTTCAGCGATGCGCATCAGCACCGTCACGAAGGTCGGCCGGCCGTAACGGGCATCTTTCGGGAAATATGTACCACCCCAAAACGGTCGCGCATCGCTATCGAGAAACATGGTCAGCGGCCATCCGCCCTGTTCGCCAAGCCGGTGCAGTGCTCCCATGTAAATTGCGTCGATGTCCGGGCGTTCCTCGCGATCGACTTTGATATTGATGTAAAGGCCGTTCATGACCTCGGCAGTACCAGCATCCTCGAAACTCTCGTGCGCCATGACGTGGCACCAGTGGCACGCCGCGTAGCCAACCGACAAAAGGATCGGCTTGCCGGTACGCTTAGCTTCGGCCAGCGCGTCCGGTCCCCACGCCCACCAGTGCACCGGATTATCCTTGTGCTGCAGCAGGTAGGGACTGGTCTCGAATTGAAGGCGGTTTTCGGTCATGAGGTGCGCTTCGCTGGGTGGGGTGGCAAGGCTGTTCGCGGGCTTGAGTTGAAAGCCTGCCGGACAACGAGTACGCGAAGCGCATGACGGACGCTTCCAACAATTTCGCCACGA
>JAIEPV010000061.1 GCA_019748215.1 Hyphomicrobium sp. | reverse complement strand
CACTTGGTCATCGACGTTCCGGGCCTTCGCGGTACGCACGCGCAACTGCTCGTCGGCGCCGGGTATCGCACTGCTGAAGCGGTCGCAGAGGCTGATCCGGTCGAACTTTCGGCTAATATTCTTACGTTCGCTACCACAAGCGATGGGCGCCGCATCCTTCGCGACGGCAACCCGCCCGATATCGAGAAAATCAAAGACTGGGTTTCAGCCGCGCGGGTAGCATTGGCAGCCTAATGCCGGACTTTTAACCGCCGCCCTCAACCGTGCGCGCGGCGGTTTTGTAACGGGCCGACATGATGCGCCCGCAGATCAAATTTAGATAAAGAACGACTTGTCTACGGTGCTGGCGCTGAGACCGGCGAGGAATATCGCGTTGTGATCGACGAAGCCGTCGGGCGACTTATCGCTGAACAGCAGCAGCGCGCCGCCGTTGTAATCGCGGGCCGAGACTTCACCGTTGGCGGCGTTGCCATCAAACCAAGTCGATGCGAGATCGATTTTATCGCTGCCTTTCGTGAAATCGTTGATCTGGTCGACGCCGTCGCCGATGTTGAAAACGAAGGTGTCAGACCCTGATCCACCTGTCAGCTTGTCGCCGATGACGACCGATGCCAGCGTGTAGTCGACTTTGGTGATGACGCCATTGGCGTTGGATCCAGCCGCCTTGACGCCTGGAAATCCTTTTTCGGTCCCGGAGAAAACCACCGTCGGGCTACCGGGACCGGCATTGAAGATGATGGTGCTGTTGGCTGGAATTTCACCACCGGGACCGAGGTTGATGGTGGCCAGTTTGCTACCGGCAATCGTTGCGTTCCAATCGCGGGCGTCGCCATAGCCGTTGGTGACGGCGAAAATGGCGTCGCCGTCGGCGCGGTTGATCGATGTCGAGACGCTCGAATTCGTGACATCGTTGCGTTTGGGAACAACAACCCACTCGCCGTAATCGTCGATCTGCTCGATCGGAATCAGCAATGATGACGAATACTGATAATACTGTTTCGATGTGCCGGAGAAGTTGACGGCGCCCGCATCGGCACCGCCGGTGATGACATCGTTATTGGCGTCGCCCCAGATCTGGTCGTTACCGGCGTTGCCGAATAGCTGGTCATCCTGACCGCCGCCCCAGATGCTGTCATTGCCATCACCACCGAGGATGACATCGTTACCGCTGTGGCCCGTGAGTGAATCGTTGCCGCCCCGGCCTTCGAGGCGATCATTGCCGGCATCGCCATTGACGACATCGTTGCCATGCGTCCCAAAGAAGATGTCGTCAGCACGCGACAGCTGGAAACTTTCGATGGACGCATAACGATGGCCGAGCGCGGCACCCGAATTTAACGAAAAGTCGAGCAGATCGATGCGCGCAGGCACCATGAAGCCGCCGTACGAGACGACATCGTATCCGGTGTCGCCCTCATAGAGTTCGTCGCCCAAATTGGCCGCGAACACGTCGTTGCCCTTGGTGCCTTTACGCGAAATCATTCTGCCCTGCCGCCGTGTATGAGAGTCGATTTGGCCGCCTGCCGACGGTCTCGAACGTCATAGTGCAGATGACTTAAATGCCGGTGCGGCGCGGCCATACAAACCGAACAATGATGTTTACGATGTGTTGGCGATTGTGGCGCCGCCGGATCGTCCCAAAGCGCGACGAAGGCTTGCGTTTTAAGCTTCACGGCCGCAAACTCTCAAGGTCCGAGGGGTGCCGGTTGGTCCGGCTGAGATCGCGCACGTTAGCGCGAGCACCCTTAGAACCTGATCCGGGTCATGCCGGCGAAGGGACGGAACGATGCAGCGAACGTCGCCGTTCGTCGCCACCCGCACCTTTTCCAGCCGCCCGTCGTCATGGCGCGTCCGCAAGAACGCGCGATCAATGCACAATGGCTCTCGCCGCGTCGGCGCCGGGCCTGGCTGAGGGAGACGTCCGCCATGAACAAAATCACCCGACCCGCCGATTTGCAAACGCCAGCCGTTACGACCGGCGCCATCCGTGCATCGGCAAAAGTTTACTCAGCACCCGACGGTCATGGCGATGTGCGGGTCCCGTTTCGCGAAATTGCACTCGCTGAGATGAGCGGCGAAGCGCCGTTTCGCGTTTACGATTCATCCGGTCCCTATACCGATGCCGGCGCCAAGATCGACGTTTCACGCGGCCTTGACCGCCTGCGCAGCACCTGGGTGATGGAGCGCGGCGGCGTTGCGGAGTACCAGGGCCGCGACGTCAGGCCGGAAGACAACGGCAGCGTCTCAGACAGCCATGCCGCACGCATGTTCCCAAAAGTCCCGCAGCCGTTGCGGGGCGTCGACGCATCGCCCGTCACGCAGTTCGAATTCGCCCGGGCCGGTATCATCACTAAGGAAATGATCTACGTCGCGCACCGCGAAAATCTCGGCCGGGCCGCAGCGCTTGATCGCGCGCCGGCGGCGTTGGCAGATGGCGAAAGTTTCGGCGCTGCGATCACCGAGCACGTCACGCCGGAATTCGTGCGCGACGAGATCGCCCGCGGCCGCGCCATCATCCCCGCCAATATCAACCACGGTGAACTCGAGCCGATGATCATCGGCCGAAATTTCCTCGTCAAGATCAACGCCAACATCGGCAACTCGGCCGTCTCGTCATCGATCGAAGAAGAGGTCGAGAAGATGGTGTGGGCGATCCGCTGGGGCGCCGACACGGTGATGGATCTCTCGACGGGTCGCAATATTCACACGACACGCGAATGGATCCTGCGCAATTCGCCGGTGCCGATCGGCACGGTGCCGATCTATCAGGCGCTGGAAAAGTGCGGCGGTGATCCGGTCAAGCTGACGTGGGAGATCTACCGCGATACGCTTGTCGAGCAATGCGAGCAGGGCGTCGACTATTTCACCATTCATGCCGGCGTGCGCCTTCCCTACGTGCCGCTGACGGCGAACCGTGTTACCGGCATCGTCTCGCGCGGCGGGTCGATTATGGCCAAGTGGTGCCTCGCGCATCACAAGGAAAGCTTCCTCTATGAGCGCTTCGAAGACATCTGCGATCTGATGCGCAAGTATGACGTGTCGTTCTCGCTCGGCGATGGACTTCGTCCAGGTTCGATTGCAGATGCCAACGACCGCGCGCAATTTGCCGAACTCGAGACGCTTGGAGAACTGACGAAGATTGCCTGGGACAAAGGCTGTCAGGTGATGATCGAAGGCCCGGGGCATGTGCCCATGCACAAGATCAAGATCAACATGGACAAGCAGTTGCGCGAATGCGGGGAAGCGCCGTTCTATACGCTTGGACCGCTGACGACCGACATCGCGCCGGGCTATGATCACATCACGTCCGGCATCGGGGCGGCGATGATCGGCTGGTTCGGTTGCGCGATGCTGTGCTACGTGACGCCGAAAGAGCACCTCGGCTTGCCGAACCGCGATGACGTCAAGACCGGCGTCATCACCTACAAAATCGCAGCCCATGCGGCGGATCTGGCAAAGGGTCATCCGGCGGCGCAGTTGCGTGACGACGCGCTCTCGCGCGCGCGCTTCGATTTCCGCTGGGACGATCAGTTCAACCTGTCGCTCGATCCCGATACGGCGCGCAGCTATCACGACGAGACGCTGCCCAAGGACACGCACAAGGTGGCGCACTTCTGCTCGATGTGCGGGCCGAAATTCTGCTCGATGAAAATCACCCAGGACGTTCGCGACTATGCGGCCCAGCAGAATGAACGCATCGGCGAGGCGATGGCTGAAATACAAGAGGAGGTCGGCGCCATCGATCCGCAGGCGGGCATGGATGAGATGAGCGCGCGGTTCAAAGACATGGGCAATCAACTCTATCTCGACGCCGGCAAAGTGAAGGCTGCGAATAAGGCGTTGGGGTGAGGCAAGCCAGCGCTTCCAATTCGTCGCGAACTGTGGGAGCCTTGTCCTATCGTTCAACAATCGAAAGGAGGTGATCCGATGTCTAGTGGGATTATGAAGGCTGCGATGTCAGGGTCGCTCGTGCTTTCGCCGGACCTTCCTGCGCTGAAGCACTGAGACATGCGCCCTTGCGGGCCGTTTGGTCCGCAGTTCGCAACCAATCTCACGAGGGCCGCTCCCATGGAGCGGCCCTTTTGTTTTTCGTAACTTTGTGAGCAGCGGCAGATCGTGAAGGTCGTAACTCAGTGTGTGTTTATTTTAGCACAGCGCTAGGTCAAACCTTGTGCCTCTGAGCGAAAGCTGTGGATTGTCAGGTTGGGCTAATTTTTACTCACGGCGTGGATCGGCCGGTCGGGGGACAGGCCGCGGGGTGAAACCGCCACGAGTTGGACGCACGACGTCCAAATTGGAAACGGGTGGCCGCGTGCCACCCGTTTCTTGTTTCAAATGACCGTTGCGGCTCTATTTGCCAAACCAACGATCCCACATCTCACCGGCCTGTTGCGATATCGACTTGGCCGGCTGCGCCGGGGCGGCGGCAACGCCCGCTGTCGCAGGTGGCGTGATCGATGCCGTGGTCGACGGGGGCGTCGTAGGCGCAGGAATGCTGGTCACCGGTGGCGCGGCGATCGTGGCTGTTGGTGGTGGTGGCGGCGAGAGTGTTGGCGGCGCCGCCGCAGCGGCGGGTTCAGCACTAGCTGGCGCGGCAGCCGTTGCGGAAGATTGCTCGTCCGGCGTTGGTGTGCCTTCGATCGTGCGAACGACGCTTGTGGTCGGCCGTTCGGCTCCGGCCTGCGGCAAACCCTTTGCGTCTTTTTCGATGGCCTCGTCGTATTCGGTCAGCGTCGTCACTTCGTCCTTGGCCGTGAGGTGGACGATTTTGTAGTCCTTCGCCTTCAGCTGTTTCAGCAGCAGCGGCACGGCGGCGGCAGTTTTCTTATGAATATCGTGCATCAGCACGATGCCCTTCCCCTTCTTTTCCAGCCCCGCCATGATCGTTTTGACGATGTTTTCCGGCGACTGAATCTTGAAATCGAAGCTGTCGATGTCGGTCGAAAACATCGCGATGTTGCGGCTATTCAGATGGGCGACGGCGTCGGGTGAGTCCTGCAGCGTCGGAAATCTGAAGAACGGCGCGACCGGGCCGCCAACGGCGCGGCGCACGGCGCTGACACCGCGCTCGATTTCTGCTTCCGCATCCTTGGGCGTCTTGGATTTTCGCAGGTTCTGGTGGCTCCAGGTATGGGTGCCGACCGTGTGACCTGCCTTGACGACTTCGCGGATGATTTCGGGGTAGCCGAGAGCCATTTTGCCGATCGAGAAGAACGTCGCTTTCGTGCACTGCTCGGCAAGCGCTGCCAGCACCGCTTCCGTCGAATACTTCTGCGGGCCATCGTCGAATGTCAGCACAACCTCTTTGGGCTGCAGGAAATCAAAAGCCTTGTAGTGCTCCATGCCGAAGCCGGGGCCACCCGTGGTATCGATTTGCACCGTGCGCGACACGCCGATCGCATCGGCGTTGGCACAGCTGGAGGCCGCGCCACTCGTTTCGGCGGACGCGCGCATCGGGGCTAGCGTCGAGGTCAGCACCACGGCCATGGCACTCGCCAAGCCAACGGCCAGCCGCTGTTTGCCCGCCTGCCGATCGATAGCCATCCGACATCCTCCCTCGGTGTGATTCTTGGCGATCACACTAGCAGCCGACACGGCGGCTGGCACCGCTTTGCCCGCGCCAGCCGCTGAACAATAGCCGATCATGGGCATAGCTTGTGGATTTAGGCGGGGGTTCACGCCCGAATTGCGGCGTCGTTTGCCGCAGTGCGCGGCGGCGCCAGGCCAAAATTGCAGCCCCCATCCGTTCACCGCTATACTGAGACAATGGTTTGGCCGTTATGCCTAAGCCATCGTGGTGCACGACGGCAGCCGAGCCTCGGCTCGTCGCGCGATCCATGCCATCAATCTTCGGACGGCTTTAGGGACCTTTGCAATGGCGCAAACGCGATGGCATGACGGCATCCAGAGAAATTTGCGCGCAGGCCTTGTCGCCGTCGTCAGCATTTTGATCGGCGCGATGCTCGCCACACAATCGCCGGCGCAGGCCTACGAGGGGCCGCCTGTTCCCGACCCGCAAGACCTCATCGACCTCGTCCGAGACACTGTTCTCGCGGTGGATAGCGGCAACAAATCCGGCGACTACCAAACGCTCTACGCCATGGGATCGGCGCGCTTTCAGTCCGAACATCCGACGAAAAAACTCGCCGAGGAGTTCGCGTCTCTCAAATCAGCGGCGGTCGATCTCGGGCCGGTTCGCAGTCTCACTCCGGTGACCTCGCGGCCACCGACACTCGATCGCAACGGCCTGCTGCGCATGCTCGGATTTTTCGAAATTGAAAACCGGCGCATCGTCTTCGACCTCGTCTACGACTACGACACGGCGCTGAACGGGTGGCGGCTTGCCGGCATATCGATCGATCCCCGCGTCATGCCACCCGAGCCGAAACTGATTCAGCCGGAGTAATTGGCAGCCCGAGTGAGCGCCCGGCATCTGTTCAGCCGCCGCACGAGGTTTGGTTAATGGCTGAGGACGAGCCGGGTGACTGGCGAAAAATCGTTTCTGGTGGCAATCGCGCAACTTGGACATAATGTCCCCACACGGAACTGGTCACCTGCGATCACGGGGAAGAGATCAGCTTCAGCTTTTTTTGGGGGTTTAGTTATGTTCAATCGCGTCGCAACACCGGAACAGCGCGCCAACGAGCCGCAACGATCCATGGCGCCCGTCGGCATGCCGGGTGCGAAGGCGCCACCGCCGCCACCGTTTGCTCAATCCGGCTCCGTGCAGCACATGCGCGTGCCAGACTCGCCGACATCGGTGCTTGGACAAGACATCACGATTTCGGGCCAGCAGCTGGTCTTGAAAACCAAAGGCTCGCTGCTGATTGCCGGACATATTCAGGGTGATGTGCACGGTGAAAGCGTGACGGTTGGTGAGACCGGCAGTGTGACCGGGACGATAGTTGCCCGTGCGATCATGGTGCAAGGCGAGGTTCGCGGTGCGTTGAAGGGTTCAAGCGTCATGCTGAACGCCACGTCACGCG
The DNA here is from genome assembly GCA_019748215.1 of Hyphomicrobium sp. Taxonomy (GTDB): domain Bacteria; phylum Pseudomonadota; class Alphaproteobacteria; order Rhizobiales; family Hyphomicrobiaceae; genus Hyphomicrobium_B. The sequence continues at coordinate 24,264 of JAIEPV010000061.1, read as the reverse complement.
TCGACGGTGATATCGTCAAACAGTCGCTCGCGATCGCTGAAGGCGCTCAGTTCGATGGCAGCGTTCGCCGGGCCCGCGATGTCGCCGAAGTCACGCCCGATCTCAGCTAAATTCAGTCTCCGTCGGATTAGATAGAAAGCCCGCGCCGAGCTTCCGGCGTGGGCATTTTTTTGCTTCAAATTCAGTATCCGCGGCCGCGATAATTGCTTTCGCCGCACGTCTGTTGCACGCGGACATCGCGGCCGACGAAACGGCACACGTAGCGCTTGGTATTTGGATTTTGGCGGATTTCAACATCGGAGACGCGCATACCGTATTGGCGCGCGACCTTGCCAAGCAGATTGTCCTGACAGTACGGCGTCGACAACGGCGTGCCTTGCACGATCTGGTAGCCGTCGGGCGTGCAGGCAATTTTTGCCATGGCGGGGGCGCTGGACGTGGCCACAGCAGCGACGACCAAGCCAATGCTTGCGACACGCGATGAGTGAGCCTTGACGGCGTTCAAATTCAACATTTGGTTGTCCTCTTGCGGCACGGCGACCTCAGTCGTTCCGATGAGCCAGCTTAACGCAACCGAGACAGTAACCATTTATAGATTGCAGCCGTCTCGACGCGGCGGCGAGCCTCACGCCGTGTCATAAAGTTGGCATTGGGCTGATGATAGCAGAGTTTCTGCCTTTGCCAGCTTGCCATCCAGCACCCGCGACCGTCTATAACCGCGTGGTGCGGCAGGCGATCCTGGCGCGCACGCAACTCGATGGAACGCCGCCTCATGATCACAATTTATGACAAGCACGGTGGGCGGCTTAATCCTCGGCTCGACGATAAAATGGTCGGCGACTCGACGGTTTGGATCGACATCCTAAATCCGACCGAAGATGAAGACGGGATTGTCGAGCGGGCGCTGAACATCGATGTGCCGACGCGATCCGAAATGCGCGAGATCGAGGCGTCGAACCGATTTTATACCGAGAACGGCGCCAGCTACATGACCGGCATCGTGCTGCATAACTCCAGCGTCGGCGTGCCGATGACGTCACCCATCACCTTCATTCTGGCGGGCGATCGGCTGATCACGGTGCGCTACGCCGAGCCGAAAGGCTTTGGACTATACATCGCGCGCGCGGCGAAGGGCGGCAACGGTTGCTCGTCCGGCGCCGAGGTGATGATCGGTCTGATCGAAATGCTGATCGAACGGGAAGCCGATTTGATCGAGCGCGTGCAGGACGAAGTGGAAAGCATGGCGCCGCTCGTGTTTGGCCAGAAAGGCACCGAGCAATCGCGCAATCGCCGTCTCGATGTGCTGCTGCGCACCGTCGGCAAGGAAGGCGATGTCGTCGCCCGGGCTCAGGAAAGCGCCATGTCGCTGCATCGGCTGATGCTGTTCGCGGCCAATGCTGTTCGCCAGCACAAGGCCGATCCGGCCGTCATTGCCCGCTACGAGTCGGCGAACCAGGACATCACCTCGCTGATGGAAAGCCTGCGGTTTCTCTCGGCACGAACCAGTTTTCTTTTGGACGCAACGCTCGGCATGATCTCGACCGAGCAGAACCAGATCATCAAGTTGTTCTCGGTGATGGCCGTGATGCTGATGCCGCCGACCCTGGTGGCGTCGATCTATGGCATGAACTTCAAAGTCATGCCGGAGCTGGAGTGGGAATTTGGATATCCGGTGGCGCTCGGCCTGATGTTTATCGCGGCGCTCATTCCCTATCTCTATTTCCGGAAAAAAGGCTGGCTATAGGCCGCTCGGTAGTTGAGCAAGAACCAGAGATAGCACGCCGCAGATTGCGAGCGTCGTCATGATGCCGCGATGCAGGGCAAACAGCAAAACTGCGGCGACGATGGCGAGCGCGGCTGTCGTCGGGTCGAGCGTCGAAGCATCTGGCACTGTCATGTGCAGCGGACCCGCTTCATAGTCGGCGACCGACCTGAACAAGACGTGCAAAGCGAACCAAACCGACAAGTTGAGGATGACGCCGACCACAGCGGCAGTGATGCCGGACAATGCCGATTTTAAGCGCGGTGCCGATTGTAGACGCTCGATGTAGGGCGCGCCGGCGAAGATGAAAAGAAAGCACGGGGCGAAGGTCGCCCACAGCGTCACGATCGCGCCGAGCACACCCATGATCAGCGGCTCGCCGCCACCAGCCCGGTAGGCGGCGAGGAAGCCGACGAACTCGGTGACCAGGATCAATGGTCCCGGCGTGGTTTCGGCGAGGCCCAATCCGTCGAGCATTTCGCCGGGCCGCAGCCAGCCGTGAACCTGCACCACGTCCTGCGCCATATAGGCCAGCACGGCGTAAGCGCCGCCGAAGGTCACAACAGCCAGCTTCGAGAAAAACAGCGCAAGTTTCGCCAGGACATGATCAGCGCCGAAAATCGTCGCCACCGCAAGCAACGGCACAAGCCAGATGGCGAGCCACACGGCGATCGTCTTGGCGGTGGCGCTCAATTGTTGGCTTGGGAGTGCCGAGCCGGCGACTTGCGCGGCCTGCTCTCGGTTGGCGACAACGGTTGGCAGACTGAGGTAGCCGATCACGCCAGCGGCCAGAATGATCAGCGGGAAGGGGACCTTGAAGAAGAAGATGGCCACGAACGACGCTGCGGCGATCAGCCATTCAGCGCGGTTTTTAAGCGACTTCTTCGATATCCGCAGCAAAGCTTCGATGACGATGGCGAGAACGGCCGCCTTGATGCCGGTGAACAGCGCCGTCAACGCCGGGACTTGCCCGAACGCGGCATAGAGCGCCGACAATGCTAAAATGACGAGGGCGCCGGGCAGCACGAATAACAAACCTGCGGCAAGTCCGCCTTTGATGCCGTGCAGCCGCCAGCCGGAGTAGGTCGCAAGCTGCATCGCTTCGGGACCCGGCAGCAGTGTGCAGAAATTCAGGGCCAACAGGTAGGTGCGCTCGTCCAGCCACTTTTTTTCATCAACCAGAATACGATGCATCATCGCAATCTGACCGGCCGGGCCACCGAACGAGGTGAAGCCGATAGTGGCCCAGACCCGCACGGCGTCGCCGAACGCCGGGACAGCGAGGCTATGATCGGCGCGACCGGCATATCCGATATCGGCTTCCGGTCCAGGCGAAGCCACATGGCGCGGCTCGTGGGGCGCAGTCGTCATTAAAGCCTCGGTTCCCGCAGCACTACGCGTCGAGCTTGCAGGGTTCGGCCCGTTCGGCGCCGACGGAAGAGTGTCGCCCGACACCTACGAAGCCGCGAAGACCACCGCAAGACACGATCGCGGACGAGCAAAGGTCTGTCGCGCTCGTGCGACGCTCGCCAAACTGCGACCTGCCGTCGCGCAACCTATGGGTGCGGCGCAAAAAGTCCATCAGTGTCATACGCTTGCGTAATGTGGTTAAATTGTGCAGCGAGGGCTGGGTTGACGGTCACAATTCGGCGGTGCACGCCGACTGAAGCAGAATTCGGTTTTCTCATGCTTGGCAACAGGATGGACCGGACTCTGGATGACTGCGACGGGTCAAGTTCGAAGCAACCTTTTCCACGGTCGTCACGTTAGACGCCGGACCGCGCTGGCGGTCGAGTGATGTGGGGCATGACCCACGCGCTCATACAGGAGATGCCAGACGACCTGCCGCCACTGTTGGCTCAATCATATGAAGGAGTAGACCATGCGTTCAATCATGGGGATCACGGCTAGCGCCATTGCACTGGTCATCGTTGGCGCGGCACCAGCCAGCGCATCAACCTGGGCTTGCCAGGGGCCAGCGTATGCGTGCAACGACCGCACCTCATCGGCCACCGGCACCCGAGTGACGTCGTCGAAGGTGGCTTACAAGGCTTCGAACAAGGTTCATTATAACGCGAAGTCGTCGCGCCAGCGCGTCGCAACGAAGAGCTATGCGTCGGGCGGTTCCGGCAGCAGCGGCAAGGCCTCATATTACTGGCAGCCGCAACGCGTTGCATCAGGCGGCTGGTTCAATCCGAACGCCATGACGGCTGCGCATAAAACCCTGCCGTTCGGAACCAAGGTTCGCGTCACCAACAAGAACAACGGCAAATCGGTTGTTGTGACTATCAATGATCGCGGGCCCTACGTCGCCGGCCGCATCATCGATTTGTCGCGCGCAGCCGCACAATCGATCTCGATGACCGGCTCGGGCGTTGCGCCGGTGTCGGTCGCCGTGCTCGGCCGCGGCTAAACCCGCCCTTCCCCACATGACATGATGGCGGCGCACCGAGCATAACGCTCTGCGCCGCCAATCTTTTTTGCGCCGCAGAATCATCTTACCGGCAACGGGCAGATGTAAAAATGGAGACGGTTGTCCGCATGCGCAGGCGCGACGTTATTCGAGCAGGTATGGCGATGGCATTGGGTGGCGGAATGCCGGCCCTGGCAGACGCAGATGAACTGGTGCAGCGCCCCATTAAAATCAGTCTTATGGCTGTCAGCCCGGAAGCCGCGCTGCCGACATGGTTGACGACAGTGTCATTGGGCTTCGCCGGGGCGATCGCCTCCCCGTCGGACATCACAGCAGCATCGCTATCTCAGAAAGTCGCCGCCAGCGAGGGTTGGGCTGCACAGATCATCCCACACGACGACGCTGCCGCGAGCGATGGTCATCTCGCAACGGGCAGCATCGGCAAAGCCGGGCTCGATGGCCGGGTAAAAATAGCGGCGACAGGGCCACGACCCACCGGCAATGGCCATTCGATGACGGGTGTCGCGTCCTACTATTGGCAGGGCCAGACGACGGCCACGGGCGAGCGGTTCAACAAGCGCGACCTGACGGCAGCCCACAAAACGCTCCCCTTTGGCACCCGCGTTCGCGTCACGTGCGTTAATACCGGCAAAAGCGTCGTCGTGCGCATCAACGATCGCGGACCGTTCAAGCCAGGGCGCGTCATCGACCTGTCGGAACGCGCCGCCGAAGACATTGGCATGACCGGCCGTGGCCTGACCAAGGTGCGATTAGAAGTGCTGGGACGATAAATGCATTTGCCTTGATCGATGATGGCACATCCGCACGCGGGCGCGGTCATCTCTCCCCCATTGCCAGCGACCGATAAAAACCGGTACTTTCCGATAAGTCAGGGTTTATCGGGATCAGCACCATCATGCCGTCGCCGGCACCGAAATCGCCAGCACCGCTCGCGACGCGCACTGACGCCCTCGATCATCTGCGCACTGCGATGGTCGAAAAGAAACTGACCCAGGTTGAATTGGCTGACGCCGCGGATTGCCACGAGAAGACCATCCAAAATTTGCTTGGTGGCCGCTCGGTGCGCGATCAGACGCTGTTCGACGTGTGCATGGTGCTCGGGCTGAACTTTCCCTGCATCCGCGATGCGTGGCACGGCGAAAGCGTCGCCCGCGACAACCCGGCTGAACTGGCGGCTACCGGCGGCATCATGGCGCCGGTTTATATGGGTGCCTACACGCGCGCCGCCGTCGATCACTACATCGGCAGCTATCTCACGCTGCGCCGCTCCTTCACGAAGCCGGACACGATCGTCGCCTATCGCACCGACGTCACCTGGGATCCGGAATGGCCGAGCCTGCTGTTCCAGGAGCGCGACCGGCTCGATGCTCCCTATGCCCATCGCGGACGATTATATATTCCGGCGTCGTCGATGTTCATTCATCTGGTGTCGCTGACCAAGGGCGCGATGCGCATGGTCGTCGTCTCGCAACTCGATCGCGGCGGCGAAATGCGCGGGCTGATCACGACGCTCAACAAACAGCGGGCGTCGTTCATGCCGGTTTCGACGCCGATCGTCTATGTGCAGCGCGTGTCATTCGACGCGGCATCCCTCGGCGAATGCACGCCGCACCACGACGCCTATAGCGAGTACAAGCGCTTGCTCGATGAGACGATCGATCAAGGATACGCCCGCTTAATTGGCTGACATGTCCGTTGCCCATCCACGCCGTGCCGAAGTCCGGCCGACAGGCTCACTTCACGGATTTTCGCGACACCATACGCCGCGACGCCGTGACTTTCTTCGGCTCTGCGATACGACCTAGAACGCCACCATCCATCGCTGGGAAAAAATGCCGGGCGAGGTCGACGGTCTCATGCCGGCCAATACTGGCGCGCGCTGTTTCCAGCCACTGGTCGGCATGGTTGCGACCGGCACCGTGCAGGTAGGTCATGACGTTCCAATCCGGCTTGATGGTCGATTCCGCATTGAGGCCGCCGGTGATGGTGCCGCCGTCGATCAGATGAAAGCGATGCTTGCACAAAGGCGCCAAGCGGCCCTTCGGCATCATTGAACTGGCCGTGTCGCGAACCGCCGTGATGATCTCGATGTCGCGCAGCAGCGGCGCGTTGAATTGCAGCCGCGCCGTCTGCATGGTGATGTCACGGGCAGTGGTCGGATGGTCGGTGATGCTGCGCGGCGAGACCATGACCAGCAGCGTGTCAGCAACCGGGCTTTCGGTCGCGATCGTGATCAGATCGGGATTGGCCGAATAACCGCCATCCCAGTACGCTGCGCCATCGATTTCAACGGCGTGGTGCATGGACGGCAAACACGCCGACGCGAGGACGGCCTCGACCGTGATTTCATCCTGGCGGAACAAGCGCGCACGCCCGGATGCCACATGCGTTGCGGCGATCAGCAACCGGACCGGCGACTTGGCGCGGATCAGATCGAAATCCACATTGTCGGTAATCAGGCGGCGGAGCGGGTCAAACCCCAGCGGATTGAACTCGTAGGGCGACCACATGCTGGCCATTTGCGTCAACGAACCCGACCGCGCGAAGCCGCTCAAAAATGGATTGAGCCGCGTCAGATCAGGGACGCCGGCTTTGTGAACGGCATCCCAAACCTTGTAGAGCCTTTCGCGTGCTCGCTCGCGCGAACCTTCCGCCAAGCCGCTTGCCAGCGCGACGGCGTTGACGGCACCAGCACTCGTCCCGCTGATCCACCCAAATTTTATGTGCTCGTCTTCAAGAAGGCGATCGAGAACACCCCACGTGAAGGCGCCGTGGGCGCCGCCACCCTGCAGAGCTAAATTGATGTCCAATGTTTTGCGCAAAGCCCCACTGCCCCCAGTACCAGTTGAACGCCGCACGATGCGCGGCAGGTCGTATGCGCGCGTGCTCCAATAACGCGCCGGAGAAAATTGTAATTGTAACGTCGATTTCTCTACATGAGTTACGGATCGAACGCGCATTGCAGTTCTGCGCAGCAGCATAGCACGTATGCTCGTAAGTGGTTGTGCTCAAGGTCTGTGCGCACGGCACAGTCGCGATGCATTGATGCTGGTTCGTGACGAAAACACGGCGCGTCGTCGGCCTATTTCATCGCCATGCGCATCGTTGTCTTCGCGATTGCGCGCTGACCGCACGCGCGTGACGCACGCGTTTGCAGAGCTGCGTGGCGATTGGCCGCTGACGACTTTGTGCAAGGTCGATAGGTCGCAGCGACGAAGAGTGCGCGACAGTCATCGCGGAATAAGAACGTCGTCGGACAATTCGACAATGTCGCCGCTGTCGCTTGCGATCCCGCGAATGGCGCGCGTGATGCGGACGTCGCGGTCCGACTTGGAAACCGTGTAAACGCCGTAGCTTGCCAACGTGTCGTGACCGATTGCCAGCGCCGCCGACGCCGATGCGGCACCACTGATCGCAATGGCGCCGTCTTGCGCCGCGAGCCAGTCGAGGCGCGTGACGTGGTTGTGGCCATAGAGAACCAATTCGGCACCAGAGCGCTCAAGCACCCGCTTGAAATGATGCGCGTCCGTCAGTGCCCGCGTCGGATGCGTCATGCCGGGCAATGGCGGATGATGAATGAGAACAACGCGCACCGCGCCTTCGTTGCCGAGCCGCTCGAGCAAATCGCCGACCACCTCCATTTGAGCAGCACCCAGGCGACCGGACGCCAAACCAGGGCGGGTCAGAATAGCCGAGTTCAAACCAATGAGCGCCAACGGCCCGATGCGGCGAACAAACGGGAATACCAAGCTTTCGGCTTCAGCGCCCATGTAGGCGGCCCATCGCGTAAAACCTTGATCGGCACCGATCCAGGAATAGACATCGTGGTTGCCTGGAATGACAGTGATGCGATCGCCAGTTCCGAAATTCTGTAGCCATGCCAGGGCTGCTTCATACTCGCGCGGCAAGCCGAAATTGACCAAATCTCCGGTGATGGCGATATGGTCGATGTTCAATGACAAGGCATCGTCCATCAGTGCTTTAGCCACCGCTGGCACATGCACGTGGCGGCGGTGCCGTTGCCAATTGAAAAAACCGAGCGCGCGCTTCGCTGTCCAATAGCGCGGCGATAGCCCGACGATCGGCGACAAGTGCAAATCGGAGAAATGCGCGAGCGTGAAAGTTTGCGTCATATCGTATCGCGCGGCCGTAGGGTTGCAATTCGGATGTCGTCGACGTCAGCCGGAAAGGCTCTAGCATATTTCGCTGCGATTTCGTGGCATGCCTTTCCTCGGCGAACACGGCCAAAAATCAAGCAATTCGTGACAGGGGCGACAGGCATGACCGGCAAGCGGATGGTGGTTCGGGGAATGCAACGGTATTGGCGAATGACCCGGGCGCTGACGCTCGGCGCCCAGGGCTGTGTGCTTGATAACGCCGAACGCGTCCTCTTGATCCGCCACACCTATCGGCCGGGCTGGCATTTTCCCGGAGGCGGCGTTGAAGTTTCAGAACCCGTCGAAGTGGCTCTGGCGCGCGAACTCGCCGAGGAAACCGGCGTCATCGTCGACGGTCGACCGCAGTTATTTGGGCTCTATGACAATCAGCGCCTGTTTCGCGGCGATCACATCGTGCTGTTCGTCGTCCGCCGCTGGTCACAGCCGGTGGTGCCACCGGCCAATCACGAAATCGCCGAGCAACGGTTTTTTACAGCCAGTGAATTGCCGGCCGATATTAACCCTGCGACAGCAACGCGCGTCGCGGAAGTGCTTGAAGGTCGCGCTCCGGCACAGATGTGGTAGAAGCCCGCCAAGTGCGCTGCCGGTGTGACGCGATAGCTGCCGCAGTCGGCTATGGCGATTGCCGCCACCGCATCTCATTTCGATATTTGGTATCGCAGATCGTGCGTTGTAGAGATCAAAACGTCCATGCTCGCTTCTACCTCGACCCGCCCTGCCCGCGCCGACGACGAACCGGCGATCTCTCGTCTCCACAGCGACGTTTTGGGGCCCGGACGGTTCGCCCGCTCTGCCTATCGCGTGCGCGAAGGCAAGGGCCGCCTGTCGCGGTTTTGCCGCGTCGTTGAATGGAACGGGCAGTTGGTGGCGGCGCTGCGCATGACCGAGGTGACGATCGGCGGCGTGCCGGGCGCGGCACTGCTCGGACCGATTGTGGTCTCGAGCAACCATCAATCACAAGGCTTTGGGCGGCTGCTTATCCGCGATGCGATTGACGCGGCGCGCGAGGCCGGCCTGCGCCTCGTCATCCTCGTTGGCGATGAGCCGTACTATGGCCGCTTCGGTTTTCAGATCATTCCCGAAGCGCAGATCGTGCTTCCAGGTCCAGCGAATCCAAATCGCCTGCTAGCGCTCGAGATCGAAGGTGGAGCGCTGGCGCGTTATCGCGGTGTCGTGGCTGCGGTGAGCGGCGGCTCACTGAGCAAAGCGGCGGGTTGAGGATCGGCCGCGCTGGCGGTCGGCGACGTACAGCGATCGAAGTCGAGCGTGCACACGAGCGTATCGCTGGCGTAGTGGTGTCGGCCGACGGTGAGGTCGGCTCGGCCTTTGAGCAAGATCTCGTTGCGCTTTGGCCAAAGCTCGATGACGTCGGCTTTGCCGTTGATGGCGTAGTCGGGAACCATGATTTCAGCGTTGCCGCGCGCAATCGTCGAGCCGGTGGTTTCGTCTCCGTTTTGCTCGTCGGCTGACAGCACCGCGCCGCGCGGCATTCCGGCATGGGCATTGATCGACGCAACGATCATCGCAGCGGCAAACACGCCAGCGCCGATCGCGCTCACCGCTGGGGCACTCAGGCGAAGCACATTCGATCCTCCGGCCAACGGGATTGACCGATGCCAACGTGCGCGTGAACAGCGGCGCGCGGTTGGTCACGCGATGGCAAATTGACGGCGTACAGGAGAAAATTCGCCGACCTCGACAACGGGCGCGACCGCTAACCGAGGAACGGATCTTTCATCAGGATCGTATCGTCGCGCTCCGGACTGGTGGACAAAAGTGTCACCGGACATTCGATCAGTTCTTCAACGCGGCGCACGTATTTGACGGCTTGCGCCGGCAGCTCGGCCCAGCTCCGTGCCCCCCTCGTCGACTGCGACCAGCCTTCGAAGTCTTCATAGATCGGCACGACCTGGTCTTGCTCGTGCGCACCCGCCGGCAGGCGATCGAGACGCTTGCCGTTGAGATGATAGCCGACACAGATGCGCAGAGTTTCGAAGCCGTCGAGAACATCGAGCTTCGTCAAGGCGATGCCGTCGATGCCCGAAACCTTTGCCACCTGTCGCACCAGCACGGCATCGAACCAGCCGCAGCGCCGCTTGCGCCCGGTCACCGTGCCAAACTCGTGGCCGCGCTCGCCGAGCTTTTCGCCAATGGCATCTGCGAGCTCGGTCGGAAACGGGCCGGACCCGACGCGCGTCGTGTAGGCCTTGGCGATGCCGAGCACGTAGCCGACGGCACGCGGGCCCATGCCAGAGCCGGTGGCCGCCTGCGCCGCAACCGTATTCGACGATGTGACAAACGGATAGGTACCGTGGTCGATATCGAGCAACGCGCCTTGCGCGCCTTCAAACAGGATGCGTTTGCCCTGCCGGTAGGCTTTGTCGAGCAGGTCCCAGGTCACGTCCATGAAGGGCAGGACTTTCGGTGCGATATCGCTGAGGTCCGCCATCAGTTTGTCGTGGCTGATTTCGGGCTGGTTGAGCCCACGGCGCAGCGCGTTGTGATGCACGAGAATACGCTCGACTTTCGGGCCGAGCGTCGGCAGCGTCGCGAGATCCTGCAGGCGGATGGCGCGTCGGCCGACTTTATCTTCGTAGGCTGGGCCGATGCCGCGACCTGTGGTGCCGATCTTCGAAGCGCCCGCCGCATCTTCGCGCAGCTGATCGAGCTCGCGGTGCAGCGGCAAAATCAGCGTGGCGTTCTCGGCCACGCGCAGATTGTCGGCGTTGATCGTGACGTTTTGGCTGGCGAGCTTGTCGATCTCGGCGATCAACGCCCACGGGTCGACGACGACACCGTTGCCGATAACGGCGAGCTTGCCGGGACGCACGACGCCGGACGGCAAAAGCGACAGTTTGTAGGTGTTGTGACCGATGACCAGCGTGTGGCCGGCGTTGTGGCCGCCTTGAAAACGCACGACGACATCGGCGCGCTCAGACAGCCAGTCGACGATCTTGCCCTTGCCCTCGTCGCCCCATTGGGCGCCAACAACCACGACGTTGGCCATTTTAAAACCTTCTCTTGTTCGCAGGCACTGGTTCAATGGGACCGGACATTCCGCCGCCCACGCAAAATTTGGCCCCGGCAAACGCCAGGGCCAAATGGAAATGATCAATCCATTCTATAGACCAGATTCGCAACCCGCGAGGGGTGTCAGGGCCCGTAGATGATCGACTTCGCCGCAGGCCAGGAGATTTTATAGCCGTATTCCAGCGGCCATTCTTCGTCCGGGTCGAGGTGGGCATCGAACCGCATCACACCACGCTTTTCGTCGACGTTTTGCAGGCTTGGGGCCAACTTGCCGGTGAATTCGACCTTGATTTCATCATTTTGCGCCACGGGCAGACGGTCGAAAATGCTGATGTCGATTGGCCGCTCATGCAGGTTTTTGACCGTGACGCGGAAGCTGCGGCTGTCGACGCGCGACGTCGAGATCAGCCCCGTCTCGCCGCGCTTTTCTTCCAATACGGCGTGGCGCACCTTGACCTGATCGTCGATGCCAAATCCAAGATCGTGTTCGATGCCCGGCGGCAGCAAGGGCAGTGCCCCGGAGCCAACAAACGTGCCGTCGCGAAACAGGTAGACCTGCCCCGGCAACAGAGGCGTGCCGGTCGCCAACTTGAACTTGGCATAGAGGTAAGCGTTGGCGTCGGACTTGGGCACCGTCCGGCTCGATAGAATGGGCTCAAGGCTGTCGGTCGCAAGCAGCACGCGCTTAGACTCGCCTGTGGCGGCGATGCTCACCTGCCCTGGTACCGCAAAGGTCGCCTCGAACGGGGCTGATATGACGTTGGCAACGGCTTCATCGATTGCTGCTTCGACCGGTGCCGGTGCCACGGCGACGGCGTCCGTTTCCGGCGCGCCACCGGCTCCGTCCATAGCCTGCTTTTGATTGAGAGATCGCATGACGCGGCGGCGATCTTCAGACATTGAAATCGCTGGCGCGGCCTCGGGCTTGGGCGCAGCTTCATAGTCAACGAATTGTGTGTCGATTTGCGGAGCCGCCGCGCCTTCCGACGGGCGCGCCGTGGACAACACCAGCGTGACGTTGTCCCAGCTCTCGCCGCTGCGTTGTGAAATGCCGGCGCGACGCGCCAGATCGAGTTTCGGGGCAACTGTTTTTGCGCCGGTGGTGAGACGGGCGTCATACAGAGGTGTCCAATTCGCGTTCGGGACCTGATAGCGCACGATGAGATCGGCTTCGAGCGCACTTGCGGCGGCCACATAGACGCGGACCTCGGTTTGCTCGGTTTTTGCCGGCACCAATGCGGCCAATTTTTTTCGCATGTCCTCGATCTTGCGATCGAGGTCGCGAAGCTTAGCTTGGGCGTCGATCTGCAATCGACCAGCGTCCGTCGTGCCTTGAGCGATCTGCGCGAGCAGGCGCGTCCAGTCTTCCGGCAGCGCGCCATTCGCTGAAGTCGGTGCCGGGCGCGTCGGCAGCTGGACAAGATTTGCCAATAACGCTTTCTGTGTTTCGGCCGCGAGCGACTGGCTCTCGACGGCAGCCCGTTCGTCGCCAAGGCGCTCGATTTCGTCTTCGGCCACCTTGCGATCGGCATCGGCAGCCTGACTTTCAGCGCGCTGCAAGAACTTGCGGACGGTATCGACCGATCCGATGTCGAGTTTGCCGGTGGCTTTGCCTTCAACGCGAATGGACCCCGGCACGGCGCTTGCGGGGAGATCGTTTAAAACGATCGTGTGATCACCTCGCTCGAGCGTGACGTGCGCCGCGCGCGTCACTTCGGCACCCGACAAGAAGACGGTCACGGCCTCGACTTTCGACGACGCCGGCACATCGGCAGAGAACGCCGCGCCGGCGAACGCCGATAGCAGCACGGCGGCAATGGCCAAACGCATCATGCGGAAATCCTTCAGGTGAGAAAACATTCAGACGACGGCATCGACATGCTTGAGCCAAGGCGGACCGCGCGGCACATGCGAGAGCATTCCGAACACCGGCGCGGCCGCATGAAGGCCGCCAAACCCTGACGGGATTATGACCGACAGCTATCACCAAGGTTAAGATGAAACATCGCGAAGCGTTAACCAAGCTGCTGGCGCTGCCGGCAAAAAATTGCTAGCCGGCGTTGCGCGCCGCCCTGCACATGTCGTAGGCCCAATTCAGCCAGGGCATCAGCCGAGCCACATCATCGCTTTCGACGGTTGCGCCAGTCCAAATGCGAAACCCTGGCGGCATGCCGCGATACGCTGAAATATCGTGGGCGACGGCGTGCTGTTCGAGCAAGGCCGACATCGCGCTCATGAGCTGCACGCCGCTCTCGCCCACCAGCGCCGGATCGGTGAAACGCAAACAGACCGACGTCGTCGAGCGGGTCGCCGGATCGACCGCCAACGGCGTCGCCCAGGCGCTGGCGTCGATCCAGTCGTAGACGATGGCGGCGTTGGCCTTGGCGCGCGCGATGAGACCGGCCAGTCCACCGACGCTGCGCGCCCAGTGCAGGGCGTCCAGATAATCTTCAACGCACAACATCGACGGCGTGTTGATCGTCACGCCCTCGAACAGACCGGGGAAGATGTCGTCACCAGCTTTCAGCCGCAGAATTTTCGGCATCGGCCAGACCGGCTTGGTTTCGCGAAGTCGCGCGATGGCTCGCGGCGACATGACGAGCATGCCGTGCGCGGCTTCCCCACCCAACACCTTCTGCCAAGAAAAGGTCAGCACATCGATGCGTGTGAGATCGATGTCATCGGCAAAAATCGCCGACGTCGCATCGCAGATCGTCAGGCCGTCGCGATGCTCTGGGATCCAGGCCGCGTTCGGCACGCGCACGCCGGTGGTCGTTCCATTCCAGGTGAACAGCACGTCGCGCGAAAAATCTGCCGCCGACAGATCGGGGAGATGTCCCGCATCAGCTTCGAAGACCCTCACGTCACTGAGGCCGAGCTCAACGACCGCATCCTTGAGCCAGATGCGGCCGAAAACATCCCAGGCAAACACATCGACGCCGCGCGCGCCAAGAAGGTTCCACATCGCCATTTCAAACGCGCCGGTGTCCGAGCCGGGCACAATCGCCACTTCATAGCCAGGCGGCAGGGCAAGAAGGCCTTTGGTTTCGTCGATGGCCCGCTTCAGGCGACGTTTTCCATCCACTGAACGATGCGAGCGACCGAGCAGTGCCGTTTGCAGAACGTCAGGCGCCCATCCAGGCCGCTTGCAGCACGGACCGCATGAAAAATTCGGGCGACGTGGTTTGAGGGTGGGCGGACTGGCCGCCACCATTGTGGATTTCACGGTCAGGCTCATATCAGCAGCGTCAGCGACAAAAATCACGTCCGGCCTCTTAGCACGCTGCAACGCCCGCGTAAGACGAAAAAAGGGCGTGTCGCGGACACGCCCTCTCACGATTGCAAGCGGAGACTGGCTTAGTTCACGTTGAAGCGCAGACCGGCGCGGACCTGATGAATGTTCTGATCGCCGATCTCGAGACGCGTCTGCTCGCCATTGATTTCGAGCACGGCGTTCGTGCCTTGCAAATACAGGTAGCGATAGCCAACATCGACGGCGGTGATTTCATCAATGTCGTAGCTCATGCCGACCATGGCGGCCGCCGCGAAAGTTACACGATCGGCTGTGTCGGACTGGGTGACCGACGTTCCTGTATAAGTTCCGTTCGTTGCCAGTGTCTCGCAGCCGGCCGGGCCGACCGCTTCATTAGCGCAAGTCTCTGATGTCTGCGTGCGCGTGCGGCCGATTTCGTTCCAAACGAAACCGACTCCACCGCCGATGTAGGGCGTGAAGCCGCGGACGGTGCCAAAGTCATAGTAGGCGTTGGCCATCCACACCGTACCGTCGAGCTTGAACGATTCGTCGACCGTGATACGTGTTTGCGTGTCGGCGACGCCATTCGTATTCGCGTCGACGATGGTATAGTTGCCGGTAATCGTATCGGCGGCGTAGGTATCGTACTGGTCCTGACCGTAGACCGTGCCATCTTCATTCGAGCGCTTTTCGATCGTTGCATCGACGCGCCAGCCGCCGCCGACATAATAGCCGACACCGCCGCCAAGCGTCAGAAACGTATTGAAGTCGCCGTTGAACCATGAAGAATCGGCGAAGCGCTCATCACCGGGGCCCGTGATCGGGCCGGGGCCATCGTCCACGCCGTAAACGAATTCGTCGTCGGAAATTGTCGGATCGTTGATGACGCCGAGACCGGCATCAAAGCGGAAGTACCACGTCGGTTTGAAATCCGGGATCGGCACCGGCGCAGGGACCGGCACGGCGGCCGGCACCGACATATCTTTGTAGCTCTCGCGGCCGCCACCCCAATCGGCAGCAAGCACGGGTGTCGATAGCACGGCCAGCGCCGATGCCACGGCCGAGGTGATGGCTGACCGGCGTAACACGCGCGTCATCTGTACTTTCATTGCCGCTATTCCCTTCGCAAGACTTGCGATTGTCCGGAGCCGTCGTCGCCGTCGGCCGTGAGTGGATCGTCGCCAGCGGTGCGCTATGAGCGCGGCCATGATCGAGGCCACAGTCATAGGTCGGCTTCAGCAGCTTCGGCCTGAGCGCTTTTTCAATGAACACAGCGCGCGACGCGGGACAGGGAACCAGGACTTGGATGCATAAAGCCAAAGTGCGTTTCGCACCTCTGGCGCAGTGATCGGGAAAGATGGGTGGTGAGCCCACGATTTCCCGAGACGTTGATGACGGCCGTCGCAACGCGCGAGGGCCGGCAACTTAGTTGACGTTGTAGCGAAGGCCGACGCGCAGTTCGTGCGCGTGAATGTCATCAAGCTTCGCGTCTTGCGAAACTTCGACGTCGCCGGCGAGGTGCCCGTTGCTTGGATCGTTGGCGGTGTAGGTTGCGGTGACCGGACCCGTTGCCGTCTCGCCGAGATAGAGGAAGCGGTAGCCGACATCGAGGAACAGACCGCGGCCAGTATCGACACTGATCGGGCCATCCTTAAAGCTGCCGACGGTTTGCTCGCCGCCACGCAGCTTGACCGACAGTCCGGCCATGAATGCCGCGGCGACATCGGTTGTCTCGTCGCCTTCGATCGTGCCCGTCAAACATCCGCACGGGTCGTCGACCGATCCATCCGTCGTCTTATTGAGAGCAACGCCGACGCCGACACCGAGGTAGGGTGTGAAGCGGCTGCCGAAATCGAAGTCGTAATAAAGGTTGGCGAGGAACACATCGCTTTCAAAGCCGAACTGGCGCGTACCGGGAATATCGTTCGATACATCGAGCACGTCGCCCGACACATCGGCTTCAAAGCGGTGTTCATAGGTCAGGTCGCCGCGAAAGCCACCGCCAAGCGTCATGCCGACGCCGCCGCCAAGGCTCCAGCTGTTATCGATGCCGGGGTTTGTCAGATCGAGAACGGCGTTCTCGGTCAAGTCCGGATCATCGTAGGCGGAATAGCCGCCATCGATGCGGAAATAGATCGAAGGTCCGGGCTCCGACATCGGCGCGTACGACAACGGGCCGTCCTTCATGCTGTCGCCGAACAGGTCCGCAGCCAACGCTCCGTGAGCACCACCGATGATGAAGGCTGCGCTGACAAGGAGAGAGGCGAACTTTAACGACATGGAACTTCCCTTCGAGGTCGGTGCACCAGCTCAGACGCGAGCCTCGGCCGATGCGACGGGTTCAGCCGTCACATCGACTATCGCCGACAACATTTAAGGGAGACTTAATTAGCGTGAGATTTTGGGACAGTGAGCCAAAGCACGCGTTAATGGCGTGTTAAGTCGCGTTAGGCCGCAGCGAGCCGGACGGCTTCGACGATGTCGCCGACAACGCTCGACACCATGCTTTCATCATCGCCTTCCGCCATGACACGAATGACGGGCTCCGTTCCCGACGGACGGATGACGAGGCGGCCGCGATTTCCAAGGCGCTGTTTCGCGCCTTCGATGGCCTTGACGACGCGGACATCTTCCAGCGGCTTGCCGCTGGCATAGCGGACGTTGGTCAAGACTTGCGGTAGCGCTTCGAAACGGCTGCAAACTTCGGACACGGTTTTGCCGGTCGAAACAACGCACGCCAGAATTTGCAGCGCCGACACCAAGCCATCGCCGGTGGTGGTGAAATCCGACAGCACGATGTGACCCGACTGCTCTCCGCCGACATTGAAGCCGTGCTTGCGCATGTGCTCGGTGACGTAGCGATCGCCGACGGGCGTGCGCGCCAGCGTCAGGCCGATGCCGCTTAAATAGCGCTCGAGGCCAAGATTGCTCATGACCGTCGCGACGATGCCACCGGCCGACAACTTGCCGGCTTGCATCCAGCTGTCGGCAATCACCGCCATCAACTGATCGCCGTCGACGATGCGGCCCTTCTCATCGACAATGACGACGCGGTCGGCATCGCCATCGAGCGCAATGCCGATATCGGCGCGGACTTCGCGGACCTTGTCGATCAAGGCTTGCGGCGCGGTCGAGCCGCAATTCAAGTTGATGTTTTGGCCATTCGGCTCGACGCCGATCTTGATGACCTCGGCGCCTAGTTCCCACAACGCTTCCGGCGCGACCTTGTAGGCCGCCCCATTGGCGCAATCGATGACGATGCGCAGGCCGTTGAGCCGGAGGCTCTTGGGCAGCGTGCGTTTGGCGAATTCGATGTAGCGTTCTTGCGCGCTTTCGACGCGGTTGGCGCGGCCGATGCGCTCGGCGTCCGCGAGCAGTGCGCGGGTATCGCCATCGATGAGATCTTCGATCTGGCGCTCCATGTCATCGGACAATTTATAGCCATCCGGGTCGAAAAGCTTAATGCCATTGTCGTGGGAGGGATTATGCGAGGCCGACAGCATGACGCCGAGATCGGCGCGCAGCGACCGGGTCAACATGGCGACGGCCGGCGTCGGCATCGGGCCGAGCAAAAACACATCGACGCCGACCGACGTGAACCCGGACATCAAGGCAGCTTCGAGCATGTACCCCGACAGCCGCGTATCCTTGCCGATCACGACGCGATGGCGATGGCCGCCGGACTGAAAGATCTTGCCCGCCGCCATGCCGACTTTTAGCGCGATCTCCGACGTCATCGGATGCTGGTTGGCGCGTCCGCGAATGCCGTCAGTTCCGAAGTAGCGGCGTGACATGAACCCTCTCGGCAAAAAAACGTTAGGCGGCGAGATCCAGCGCCGCGATCGTGCGTGGCGCGACCCGCGTGCCGACGGAGCCTATGCCCATAGCAGCACGCGAAAAACCTGGGGCGGCACCGCCACACATCACAACTGTTTGCGCATCATTACCGATGGAGTGTTGAGCGAAGGCAAATTTAGCGCCACTTTCTTCCGAAGGTTGCATCAACATATCATCAGCACCAGCTATGCACACCTGCAACGCCAAGCCATGCCAGTCGCGACCGTAGCAACCTGCTGGATGGCCGGGAGCCACGGAATCGGCCCATAGGTTCGGCAACGTCGACGACGCACGACGCTGCCAAGCGGGCGCCAGCGGCAAGTGATGAGGGGTAGGGTTGTATGGCTTTCTTTCTAGCAGTGGCCAATCGCAAGGGTGGTGTCGGCAAGTCGACTGTCGCCGTCATGCTGGCGCACGCACTCAGCGTCCACGGCGGCAAGCGCGTTCTGGTGCTCGATCTCGATTCCCAGTGCAATGCGTCGCTCATCCTGATGGGCGGCCAAGGCTGGAACGAAGCGCGCAAGGCCGGCAAGACGATCTCCGATTATTTCTATGACCTGTTCGACGGGGTTCCGGCCAACGCCCGTGATTACGTCGCCAAAGCTGTCGGCGATGTCGCATTGGCCAACGGCAAACCCGCGCCGGTGTCCCTCGTGCCGGGGTCACTGCTGCTCGAAGACATCCAAGGCGAGTTGTATCTCAAGCAGGCAAGCCAGAGCAACAATCCCGATATTGTCGCGAACCGCGTGCGCGGGCGCATGGAAAGCCTGATCCGCCGCTTCGAAGGCGATTTCGACGTGATCATTCTCGATTGCCCACCCGGCCTGTCATTCGCGGCTCTGGCAGCCCTCAAGACCGCGGACAAAGTGATCGTGCCGTTTCGCCCGGACTATGTCTCGCAACTCGCCGTCGACCGTGTGGCGCTGCTGATCGAGGACACCCGTAACCTCGATGATTTGGCGAGCATCCCGCTTGCCGACCGCCGGTATGTCTGCCTCGCCAACTATGTCCGCGACGACAACAAGGACTATATGATGATCGAGGAAATCAGCCTCGTGCATCCGGTGCTGGACACCTTCCTGCCGCAACGCAACGGCATCGCCAACGCCTTCGATTTCATTGGCCAGTTGCGCCCGATCGACGTCAAGTATGGCGATGCCGCTGGCGACGTCAAAGAGTTGCACAACGAGATTCAGCGCGTTCTTGCCGCGACGACGAAGACGACGAAGTCGAATGTACCGGCGTAGCGTTCAAGAGTTGCAGCCGACAGAGCGATGGCGATGACGCCGACACCCAGTCTTAAGACGATCGAGCCCGCATGACAAAGGCAGCCCAGCTCTGGCCCGGCGATCGCATGCGCGCATTTTTTCGTGCGCACATTCGTCGCGAAACGACTTTGGATGACGCCGCCGCCGAGCGCCTGAGCGAGGCGCTGACGCGAGCCGTCAATCGCATGCTTGTTTGGGATGGATCGATCACTGAGACAGCAGCGCCATCGCTTCGTGGCAAGGGCAAAGCCGCACCAGCAGTAGCAGCTTCGGCCACGGCACCTGCCAAGCCATTGGGCTTCGATCCATATGCCTTCAGCGCGCTGGTCACGTTCGTGAAGTTTGGCCGCGAGGCCCTGCTGAAACGTCTCGGCGAAATTGCGACGGCGGACAATCTGCGGGCCTTAGCCGAGGCGCAACATCTTGGCATCGATGCCAAGCTGAAAAAACCCGACGATATTCGCAAGGCCATCGTCGCGGCCACCGAACAGCGATTGGCGGATCGCAAGGCGGCGGCAAGCTGACGGCGCACCCACGGGCGGTCGAGATGATGACCGCAGTGAACAAGCGGCAATGCCCGGCGTTAGAATGGTTCAATCTCAGCCCGAACAGCCTGGCTAGCAAGCCCGCTAGACTCTGCGAACTTTCCCGCGCACTCTGAAGATCCCGGAGGGAATTCTTTGGCCGATGTTCGCCCGCAACCACAGTCGGAACCGTCGCTGGTCCGCTCGATCGGCCCTTTTCAGCTAACGCTGTACGCGCTCGGCAGCATGATCGGCTCGGGCATTTACGGGTTGATCGGCAAAGCCGCGGGCGAGGCTGGAAGCGCCGTCTGGCTGGCTTTTTTAGTCGCCCTGTTCGCGGCGCTGTTGACGGCGTTATCGTATGCCTCGCTCGGATCGCGCTATCCGCGTGCAGGCGGCGCCGCTTACGCAACCCAGCGCGCGTTCGGCGTGCCGCTTTTCAGCTTCGTCATCGGCATCGCGCTGATCTGCTCCGGCCTGACGTCCGTCGCCACGCAATCGAAAATTTTTGCAGCCAACATTTCGCAGTTGCTCGGCCTTGAGGCCTTGCCGCCGTGGGCGCTGGCTTTCGGCTTTCTGCTGGTCTTGACCGGCATCGTATTCCGCGGCATCCGCGAGAGCATGTGGGTCAACGTGCTGTCGACACTGATCGAGGCGACCGGCCTGCTGATCGTCATTGCTGCCGGCATGTCATACTGGGGCAGCATCGACTATTTTGAAGTACCGCCGGAGCGGGCAGCCGATGGCCTCGGCCTCATCGTGCTGCAAGCCTCGGTGCTCACGTTTTTCGCTTTCATCGGCTTCGAGGACGCGATCAACGTGGCGGAAGAATGCAAAGATCCGAGCCGCACGATACCGATTGGGCTGGCGTTCGCCACCGGCATTGCTGCGGTGCTCTACATCGCGATTTCGATCACGGCCGTCTCCGTCGTCCCGTGGCGTGAACTCTCGGTTGCACCGAGCCCGTTGACCGAGGTCATGCGTCGCGCCGCGCCAGGGTTTCCGGCCTGGGTCATGACTGCGATTGCGCTATTTTCCGTCGCCAATACAGCCCTGGTGAATTACATCACCGCGTCGCGGCTGATCTACGGCATGGCGCAGCAGGGCCTGCTGCCCCACCGCCTCGGCATCGTGCACGAGGTGCGTGCGACGCCGCACGTTGCGATCTCTGTGCTGTTTCTCGCGCTCATTCCGCTGGTGATGATCGGCAGTATTTCTGATCTCGCGGCGGCGACGGTGCTGCTGCTGCTTTTGGTGTTCATGGCGGTGAACGCAGCGCTGGTTGTGTTGAAGCGACGGCAGGGCGAACCAGCGGGCGCGTTTGAAGTGCCAACGATCATGCCGCTGACCGGATTTGCGGTTTGTGCCGTGCTGTTCCTGACCCGCCTTGCCAGCAGTGATTGGGTTGCGCCAGCACTGGCGGGTGTGATGATCGCGGCGGCAATCTTGCTTTATGCGATCTTGAAACCGACGCTGACGGATATCAGCCAAATGTGAGGCGCGTTCACGCCAGACCGGCTTCAGTGCCAGCCTTGCACGCCCGCCAGACTTCGAGTGCCTGCTTGGTCTCCGCCACATCATGCACGCGGAAAATCTGGACGCCCGCTTCAGCACCGGTCAGCGCACACGCGAGCGATCCCGGTACGCGATCTTTTGCGTCGGGAACATCGCACAGCTGACCGATCATTTTCTTGCGGCTGGCACCCAGTAACAGCGGCACGCCGAGACCGTGATACAGCGACAGCCCAGCCATGACGGCCACGTTGTGGGCGAGATGCTTGCCAAAGCCGATGCCGGGGTCGGCGATAATCTTGGCTTTCGGGATACCCGCCGCCTCACAAATTTGGATGCGGCCTTCGAGAAAATCGAACACGTCGAGCACGACGTCGGCGTATTGGGGATCATCGTTCATCGTCTTGGGATCGCCCTGGGCGTGCATCAGCATGACCGGCAGGCCGCTTTCGGCAGCGACGTGCAAGGCGTCGGGATCGTGCGTCAGCGCCGACACGTCGTTGAGAATGTCAGCCCCGGCTTGTGCAGCCCGGCGCATCACCTCGGCCTTGCGCGTGTCGACCGAAATCAATTTATCGGTCTTGCTCCTGAGCCCTTCGATCACCGGAATGACGCGGCGTAATTCTTCGTCAAGCGCCACAGCATCCGAGCCCGGGCGCGTGCTCTCGCCGCCGATATCGAGGATGTCGGCGCCCTGCTCCGCAAGCCGCAGCGCGTGGGTAACGGCAGCACTTGTGTTGGCATGCAGGCCACCGTCAGAAAAACTATCCGGCGTGACGTTGACGATGCCCATGATGCGCGGCCGGTCGAGCGATAGTCCGGCGAGGCGCGGGCGTGGAGCTGACAGGGCCTGCAGCAGATCCGACGCACTGAGCGCATCACGAGACCAGTCGCCGCTGAAAGCGTCGCCCAGCACGACCGTGTTGCGTTTCGTTGCCTCACGCGTCCGCGTTAGAATATCGACGGCGGCGAACGATAGAGGCGAGCCGGCCAGCGGCAGTCCATGCCAAGTGTGTGCTTCGGCTTCATCGACGCCACGCGCCGGCGAGCGATCCCAGAAAATGCCGGTCGGTTGGAGATAGATGGAGCGTTTCATGAATTGATGTGGTGCGCCGTCAAAACGTCTTAGGCAAGCCTGCCTGTTTGAGCACCGCGTTTGCCGTGTGGCGCGACTTGATACGGCTGTCGACCACAAACTTGCGACCCGTCAGTGGACTATACCAAATTTCGTGATCACCTTTACCCTGTCGAAAGAGGAAACAGCCAGCCGCCCGCAGCAGATCACGCAACTCCTTCTCATAAGAAGGCATTACACAAATGCTGGATTTTGCACGCGTGAAAGGTGTTCGGCAATGATGTGAACAGGGACTTCAGCGACCCCGCTGAAGGCCCCATTCAATTCGAGCAATTCCGGAAGCATCACAAGCACTTTATCGCGAAGTGCTTCAAGCGTGTCTGCCTCCGTCGCGAGCCCGTCAATATCACGCGTTTCAGCGATCCAAACGCACGCTTCTTCATCCCAGAACGCGCGCACGATAATTGAGCTCGGTTGCATTCGCTTCACCCCTGAGGCTGTGGTTCCATACCGCCGGACGGTTCGCTACGTGGTTTGGACTGACGGCCCGCCACTGGAACCGCCGACCCGATCGGCCCCTTCGATCCATCGTCGTCGGTTTTGCGCACTATCTTTTCGCCGCGCATGATGGTCATGCATTCCTCGCCCGAAACCGTTTCATGTTCCATCAAGGCCTGCGCCATGAGTTCCAGTTCGTTCTTGTGCGCGGTCAGAACTTCCCAGGCTTTCTTTTCGCCCGTGGTGACGATGCGGCGGACTTCTTCGTCGATCAGCTTGGCAGTGCCTTCGCTCATATTCTGGCGCTGAGTGACCGAGTGGCCAAGGAAAACTTCCTGCTGGTTTTCGGAGTACAGCAGCGGGCCAAGCACATCGCTCATGCCCCATTCGCTGACCATGCGCTTGGCGATGTTGGTCGCCTGGCTGATGTCGCTGGAAGCACCCGTATTGAGATGCTCACGGCCGTAAATAATCTGCTCGGCGACACGGCCACCGAAGGCCATGGCGATTTTCGCTTCACACCACTGCTTCGAATAACTCAGACGATCACGCTCCGGCAGCGACATCGTCACGCCCAGCGCACGGCCGCGCGGAATGATCGTCACCTTGTGCAGCGGATCATTGCCCGGCACCACGATGTTGACGATGGCGTGACCCGCCTCGTGATAGGCCGTTGCCAGCTTTTCTTCTTGCGTCATAGCCATGGTCTTGCGCTCGGCGCCCATCATGACTTTGTCTTTGCTGTCCTCGAATTCGTTCTGTGTCACCAGCCGCTTGTTGCGGCGCGCAGCAAGCAGGGCTGCTTCGTTGACGAGGTTAGCGAGATCGGCGCCGGAAAAGCCCGGCGTGCCGCGCGCAATCACCTTCGGATCAACGTCAGGGGCCAGCGGCAC
>JAIEPV010000247.1 GCA_019748215.1 Hyphomicrobium sp. | reverse complement strand
AGCTGTGTCTGCTGGTGGTGAATGTAGTTCATGCAAGAGCTCCGGGGTTCGGGTTGGTGCCCTGATCCCGTTGCGCGTTCGCTCTTGATCGCCGGGCCTTAGGCCCCCCGGCCGCTGCGTCTCTCTCACTCTAGTTTTTTCAGTAGATTCAATGCTATGGCAGGGCTTCGCGTCATGTATTGCGATTTTTGCGCTTTAGATTTCAAACGGTGTTGCAGTCACACTACCCACAAGATTTTTTCTCTCTCCGACAATTCCACTAGCGCCAATGTGTATCCATTGCGGCGGGCCATCAGCGCAACCGAGGGGACGAAGCAGTGAACGCGGTCGAAATCGAAGAAGCGATATCGGCCCTGGCTGAGCAGCCGTTCGACGGCAGCGAGTTTCCGTTCGCCTTCCTCCATGCTTTCGGAAACAAGGAGACAACCATCAAGCGCCTGCGCGCAGGCGCGTCGAACAAGTCCGACCTGGGCGGCGTTCTCCAGACGAACAACATCCACATTGCCGTCGCGCCGTCAGGCGCGGTCATGAAGACTTTGGCCGCGCTCAAAGCAAGTCCTGCGACCGCGAAGGCGAAGGCTCGCTTTATCCTTGCGACTGATGGTGCGGACTTCGAGGCCGAGGACATCGACACGGGCGAGACGGTCGCTTGTGCCTATGCCAATTTTCCTGATCATTTCGGGTTCTTCCTGCCGCTTGCCGGCATCACCACAGTCAAGCAACTGCGCGAAAGCTCCTTCGACATCCGCGCCACGAGCCGGATGAACCGGCTCTATGTGGAACTTTTGAAGGACAATCCCGAATGGGGCAGCGAGGCGCGCCGCCACGACATGAATCACTTCATGGCGCGGCTGATCTTTTGTTTCTTCGCCGAAGACACCGGGATTTTTAGCTCTGGCGGATTGTTCACCGGTACAGCTGAGCGGATGAGCGAAAAGGACTCCTCCAACACTCATGAGGTGATTGGTGAGCTGTTTCGTGCCATGAATACCAAGCGCGAAGAACGCGCCAAGGTTGGGATTGCGCGTTGGGCCGACCCGCTCCCATACGTAAACGGAGAGCTATTCTCCGGCAATACAGATGTGCCCCGCTTTAGCCGGATCGCGCGCTCGTACCTCATCCATATCGGCAATCTCGATTGGACGAAAATCAACCCGGACATTTTCGGTTCGATGATTCAGGCCGTCGCGGAGGATGAAGAGCGCGGCGCGCTCGGCATGCATTACACCTCCGTGCCAAACATCTTGAAAGTCCTAAATCCACTGTTTCTGGATGATCTGCATGCGAAGCTGGAAGAGGCGGGGGACAATCACCGCATGCTTCTGAACCTGCGCAAGCGCATGGCGAAGATAAGGGTTTTCGACCCGGCCTGCGGCTCAGGCAACTTCCTTGTCATCGCTTACAAAGAAATGCGCGCCATCGAGGCTGAGATCAACAAGCGACGCGGTGAGGCAGACCATCGCACAGAAATCCCGCTGACAAACTTCCGGGGCATCGAGCTGCGGGACTTCCCGGCGGAGGTTGCTCGGCTCGCGCTCATCATCGCGGAGTTTCAGTGCGACGTACTCTATCGCGGTCAGATGGAGGCGCTGCAGGATTTTCTGCCGCTCGATGCCGCGAACTGGATCACGTGCGGCAACGCGCTGAGGCTCGAATGGTTGAGCATCTGCCCGCCGACGGGGGCCGGCGTGAAGCTTCAAGGCGATGATCTTTTCCACACGCCGCTGGATCAGGCGCAGATCGATTTCGAGAATGAAGGCGGGGAGACATACATCTGTGGGAATCCGCCTTACCTCGGTTCGACATGGCAAGACGCCGGACAAAAGGGGGATTTGCAAGCGATTTTCGGAGAGCGCACGAAAAACTGGAAAACGCTCGATTATGTTGCTGGGTGGTTCATGAAGGCAGCGGACTACGGCACAAAAACAAATGCGGCGGCAGCATTTGTGTCCACCAACTCTGTCTGTCAGGGACAACAGGTACCGATTCTTTGGCCTCTGATATTCAGAACAGGACACGAGATTGCATTCGCTCACACGTCTTTCAAATGGGCGAACCTTGCCAGTCACAAGGCTGGTGTCACGGTGGTGATCGTCGGACTCTCCAATCACGCAGCGAAGCTACGGCGACATTATTCACCAGGCGACAACGATGCCTCTGTTGTGATGGATGTCGAAAACATCAACTCCTATCTTATCCCTGGACCAAATGTTTATGTCGACAAGGCCTCCGCCCCCCTAAACCAACTTCCGCGAATGAACTTCGGCAACAAGCCGGTTGATGGAGGTCATCTCCTGATGACTGCCGACGAGCTTGCGCTTTTAGGTTTGTCGGATGAACAGCAGATACGCCTTACAAGAAAGAATTATGGAGGGGCGGAATTCATTCGCGGGCTCGATCGTTATTGCCTTTGGATCGAGGACAGCAACTTAGACGAAGCTATGAGTATTCCGGGTATTAAGTCTCGAATTGAAGCCGTTCGCCAAATGCGTCTTGATAGCCCTGATCCTGGAGCTAATGGCATGGCTGCGCGAGCCCATCAAATGAGAGAAATGTTGATAGGCAAGCACCACGCAATTGTTGCTGCTGCTATTTCCTCCGAGAACCGTCCCTATCTTCCTTGTGGCATCATCGACAATAGGACCACCATCAACAACAAGAATTATGCCCTCTACGACGCGCCGATTTGGAGCATGGCGCTGATCGCATCACGCCTGCACTGG
Organism: Hyphomicrobium sp.; assembly: GCA_019748215.1. GTDB lineage: Bacteria > Pseudomonadota > Alphaproteobacteria > Rhizobiales > Hyphomicrobiaceae > Hyphomicrobium_B. The sequence goes on along the minus strand of JAIEPV010000247.1, from coordinate 27,926 downwards.
GTTTGGATCGGCACAGTTTGTGTGCGCATGCGGACCGACTTCTCCTATTCGAATACTCTTGGCTGGAATACTTTCCCTATCCCGACCCTGACCGATAAGAACAGGGTCGACCTGACACGCTGCGCCGAAGACATTTTGCTCGCGCGCGAGGCACATTTCCCCGCCACGATTGCCGATCTTTATGACCCGGACAATATGCCCGCAGACCTGCGCGAAGCGCACGAGCGCAACGACGAAGTGCTGGAGCGCATCTATATCGGCCGCCGCTTCCGCAACGACACGGAACGGCTGGAGAAGCTGTTTGAACTCTACACAAAGATGGTCGCGTCACCGGGCGTGATGGCAAAGAAGAACAAAGCGGGGGCAAGCGCGTGACTGACCAAAAGAAATCCGTTCCCTCCGTCTCCGTTACCTATGCCCGCAACGGCGCCTCCACCAAGGCCAATGCCCTCGGCATGCGCCAGATGCAGGAGCGCGCCTATGAGCGGCGCGGCGAGCAGTATCTTCTCATCAAGTCGCCGCCGGCATCCGGCAAGAGCCGCGCGCTCATGTTCATCGCCCTCGACAAGCTGCATAATCAGGGCATCAAGCAGGCCATTATCGTCGTGCCGGAGAAGTCGATTGGGGCGAGCTTTAATGACGAGCCGCTTACCAAATACGGCTTTTGGGCCGATTGGGTCGTGCAGCCGAAGTGGAATTTGTGCAATGCGCCGGGCAACGACAATGGTGGCAAGGTCAACGCCTTGGGCGCGTTCCTCGACAGCGACGACAAGGTACTGGTTTGCACGCACGCGACCTTCCGCTTTGCCGTGGACAAGTTCGGCGTTGAGAAGTTCGACGACCGGCTGATTGCCGTCGACGAATTCCACCACGTATCGGCTGACCCTGATAGCAAGCTCGGGCAACACCTTGGAGCCTTCATCGCTCGCGACCGGGCGCATTTCGTCGCTATGACCGGCTCCTATTTCAGGGGCGATGCGGTGCCGGTCCTCGCGCCGCAAGATGAGGCGAAGTTCGATACTGTCACTTACACCTATTACGAGCAGTTGAACGGCTACGAGCATCTGAAGCAGCTTGATATTGGCTACTTCTTCTATTCAGGCTCTTACGTCGATGACATCGCGGGCGTCATCAACACGAACGAGAAGACGATCGTGCATATCCCGAACGTCAATTCCCGCGAGAGCACGAAGCGCGGCAAGACCACCGAAGTCAGCGAGATCATGGGAGTTTTGGGAAGCTGGGAGGGAAAGGACGCTGCAACAGGCTTTGACCTCGTCAAGCGCGCTGATGGGCGCATTCTGAAAATCGCCGATCTTGTCGATGACGGACCCGATCGGCATGCCAAGGTTCTGGCTTCGCTGAAAGACCCGTCGCAAAAGAACAATCGCGATCATGTAGACATCATCATCGCGCTCGGGATGGCCAAGGAAGGCTTCGATTGGATTTGGTGCGACCACGCCCTGACAGTCGGCTACCGATCGAGCCTCACAGAGATCGTGCAGATCATTGGCCGCGCGACCCGTGACGCGCCGGGTAAAACCCGAGCGCGCTTTACGAACCTGATCGCCGAGCCTGATGCCGCTGAAGCCGCAGTCACCGAAGCCGTGAATGACACGCTGAAAGCCATTGCCGCCAGCTTGCTCATGGAACAGGTTCTGGCACCACGTTTCAATTTCACGCCAAAAAACCCGCAAAGCGCTCCGGTCGAGGGCTTCGACTATGGCGAGGGCGGCTACGACACGAACAAGGGCAACGTTGGCTTCAATAAGGAAACCGGACAGTTCCACATCGAGATCAAAGGCCTCGCCGAACCTAAGAGCAAGGAAGCCTCGCGGATTTGCAGCGAGGACCTGAACGAGGTGATCGCTGCGTTCGTCCAGGACAAAACCGCAATTGAGCGCGGGCTGTTCGATGAAGAGATGATACCCGAGGAGCTGACGCAGGTTCGCATGGGTAAGATTGTCAAAGACAAGTACCCAGAGCTTGATGAGGGCGATCAGGAAGCGGTGCGCCAGCACGCCATTGCGGCTTTGAACCTGACGCAGCAGGCAAAGCAGATCGTTCTAGAAGACGGTGAAGGCGGCACGGGTGGTGGCCGGGACACTGAGGCTGCTGCCAATACCGCCCTGATCGACGGGGTTCGCAAGTTTGCAATGGACGTGCGCGAACTTGATATCGACCTTATCGATCGGATCAATCCATTCGGTGAAGCCTACGCCATCCTTGCCAAGAGCATGAGCGAGGATAGCCTGAAGCAGGTCGCGGCGGCCATCGCCGCCAAACGCACAAGCCTGACGCCGGAAGAAGCCAAAGAGCTTGCCGTGCGCGCGGTCAAGTTCAAAAAGGAACGCGGGCGATTGCCGGCGATCGACTCTCAGGACGCATGGGAGCGCCGCATGGCCGAGGGCGCTGCCGCCTTTGTCCGCTTCAAGGATGAGGGCCGCTATGAGTGACCTTGATCTCGACGAACTGCGAGCCGAACTCGATGACTTCGCCCAACCGGAAAAAAAGGGCGGGCGCACGGTACGCGACGAACGAATCATCGCCGGCTTCGAAGAAATCCAGCGCTTCACGGAAACGCACAGCCGCGCACCACAGCACGGGGAAGAGCGCGATATCTTCGAGCGGCTGTATGCAGTCCGCCTGGACCGGCTGCGTGCGCTTGAAGAATGCCGCTCGCTCCTAGCACCCCTTGATCATCAGCAGCTTCTCGTCGGGGCGGCATCGGATACCACTGCACTCTCGGAGTCCATGGACGACGACGAACTTCTGGCTGAACTTGAGGGCGCTGCCGGAACCACAAACATCAGAGACCTTCGCCATGTCCGCACAAACGCCGACAAGCGCGCAGCAGAAGAAATCGCGACACGGCAGCGCTGTGAAGATTTTGACACGTTCAAGCCGCTCTTAGAGCAGGTGCAAAAGGAGTTGGACGCCGGCCTTCGCGTCACGCGGCCGTTTGAGTTGAAGGCTGAGATTGAGCCTGGCCGCTTCTTCATCGTTGGCGGGCAGAAGGCGTTCGTGGCTGAGAAGGGCGAGGTGTTCACAACAGCCCAGGGACGGACAGACGCGCGCTTGCGCGTGATTTTCGATAACGGGACCGAGAGCAACATGCTAATGCGGTCCCTTCAGCGCGCTCTCAACGAGGATGATGCAGGACGGCGGATCACAGAGCCGACCGCCGGTCCGCTGTTTTCTGGCGCTACCGAGGATGGGGATGAAGCCAGCGGGATCATCTATGTTCTTCGCAGCAAATCTGACCACCCGATGGTGTTGCAGAACCGGGAACTCGTCCACAAGATCGGCGTGACAACAATCAGCGTCGATAAGCGGATTGCGGGCGCTCGGCTTCAGCCCACGTTCCTTATGGCTGATGTGGAGATTATCGCGACGTATGAGCTTTACAACATCAATCGCACGCGACTAGAAAATCTTATCCATCGCATTTTCGAGCCGGCCCGGCTCGACATCGAGATCATGGATCGTTTCGGCAATCCGGTCGTACCGCGCGAGTGGTTCCTGGTGCCCCTGTTCGTGGTCAACGAAGCCGTCGAGAAGATCAAGGATGGCACGATTACTCAATACATCTATGACCCGAATGCTGCCCGTCTGGTCAAGCGGGCAGAGTTCAAGGGCAAGGTCAGTGGAGCGGAATGACGTTCGACGAACGCGTAAGGGTGCCCGTGCATGGTCACTGTGAAAGGCCCGTCGTTTGGTCCGGTATCTCTTCGGGCGAGGCGAGGCGATAACTGGTGCTGCGGCCGCCGCCTGGATTCTGGATCAGAATGCCACGCTCTACCAGTTCGCGAATATCGCGCAGGGCCGTGTCGGACGACGACTTGGTGATTTTCGCATATTTCGACGTCGTCAGGTGGCCCTGGAAGCCACCAAGTAGCTTGTTGACGATGGTGCGTTGGCGGTCGTTGACCGGCTTGCGGTTAATGGCTTCCCACGTCCTGGCTTTGATCGTCACCGCGCTGAGCGTGTCATCAGCGCGCGTGAGCGCGCGATCAAGACAGGCCAGGAACCAGATCAGCCAGGCCGTGACATTGAGCGTGCCGCGCTGCTGCGCTTCGAGCTGCTCGTAATACTCCCGGCGCTCAGCCTCGATCTGCGACGACATGCTGTAAAATCGGTTCTTGGTGCGGTCAGCTCGGGCAAGGGCCATGTCTGCGATAGCGCGCGCTATGCGGCCGTTTCCATCCTCAAAAGGGTGAATGGTAACGAAGTACAGGTGAGCGAGACCTGCCTTGAGTACAGGATCGAGATCGGCTCTGGCATTGAACCATTCGACGAAGCGCGTCATCTCATTGTCGAGCCGATCAGCAGACGGCGCCTCAAAATGGACGCGCTCGCGACCAAACGGGCCGGAGACAACCTGCATTGGCCCAGCATCTAAGGGGCGCCACGCACCGACGGCAATACGTTGCAGCCCGCTGCGGCCTGTTGGAAACAAGGCGGAATGCCAGCCGAACAGACGTTCGGCAGTGAGGCGGTCTTCATATTTCTGCGTGGCGTCGAGCATCATCTCAACAATGCCATCCACGTCCCGGCCGACCGCAATGTAGCCGCCGATCTCCATGCCAAGTCGGCGCGCAATGGAGGAACGCACCTCATCGGCGTTGAGATTTTCGCCCTCGATAGCCGACGACTTTACGACGTCGGCCGTCAGTGTCCGGAGCGTGGCTTCGGCCTGCAGGTCAAATCCTAAAGCCTCCATCCGGCCCAGCAGTCGTCCCTGTCGATGGCGCACGTCCGCCAACGATTTTTCGAGGGCCTGCGCCTCCCAAGTGAATGCTGGCCAGTCAGGTCTCTCGTGAATATAGGGCATAATCACCGCATCTCCTGCGTCGATTATGGCAGATATTCGCCGCAGATGCAAGTATCGCCGCTAGGTATGCGGTGAATAGGGGTTGCAAATACCGCAATTTGACATTGTCAGTTTTAATTGATATTAAATTTGACATGGAGATTCGATCATGAGCGATGGACCTTTCAAAAGCCCACACCCAAAGAAGCACTGGCGCGCCGTTGCCGAGAGGGCCGCGACGGAGAGCTATACCGTAAGCGAACTTAGGGAGGCGGTCCCGGCATCGTTCGTGAGCGAGTTCCGGGAGGTGCCGGCGGACCTGATCGAGAAACTCAAGCGTATCCTGAATAAAGACGAGCCGGAGGGTTTGAACGTCCGGACGATCCCGGACGAAATCGCGCGTCTACGCCGAGACGTGGCGCACAATCCGAACGCAACTGCGATCTTGGATGGGGTGCAGGACGCGTTTGATTGCGGTCACGTTGGTGTTGAAGCCCTTGTGAAGGGCACGGCCGCTGCACTCGATCGATGCTATTCCGAGAATGCGCGCGCCATTGAAGAGCATGCGCAGCTCGATCGTAAGGACGAGGTGCTGACGCAGTCTGTCCGGCAGCGGCTGGAAGAAGCGGCTCTGGGAGAATCCGAATTAGAGGACATAGCGCGCTCGCTCGTGAAGGAAGGCGAGGCGATTGCGGGCACGCCGCCGAAACACGACGACCTTACGGACGGGCCGCTCATCGGAGACGACGTCGATGAGTGAAACCAGCGACATTCCTATTCGCCGTGTTGAAGTGATCGGTCCAGGCGAAAATGCCAGAAGCGGTGCTGTGGAATGTAAGGTGGGGACTACGATTGAACTCGAGCCGCAAAAGCTCGTGACGTACTGCTCCGGGGAGTGGAAGCCCATCATCTACGATGCGCTGTTGCTGTGTGGGGCGGTGGAATTCTGCGACCGGCGCTATGAGAGGCCGCGCGGATGGGGGCGGCATTTCTCGCTGAGTGTCCCGGTCCACGAACCCGCACTTTGGTCGGATCCGAGTGTGACCGAGACTTTGAGCGATGCGCTTGCAAAGCTTACGGGCGACCGTTGGGACATCTCATTTACGAAGCGCAGATTTGACGATCCGGAGATCGTCCAGGCGCATTTGCACTGGCCGAAGCCGAAATCTATAATGCTTCCTTTCAGCGACGGTATGGACTCGCGCGCTGTCGCAACAATCTTTCGTGGACCGGATCTTGTTTTGGTAAGGCTCGGAACGAAGCAGATCGACCATCCCAAGATCGATGGCCGGCGCCAAGCTTTCACGACGGTTCCCTACGCTGTGCCGGGACGGCATTTTCCTGAGACGAGCTGCCGGTCGCGGGGCTTCAAATTCGCAATGGTCGGCGCGCTTGCCGCTTATCTCAGTGGGTCGAGCCGGGTTGTTGTGCCGGAGAGCGGGCAGGGCGCGCTCGGACCGGTCTTCTGCTCTTACGGTCCACCTGATTACCGCACGCATCCAGTGTTCCTCAGCAAAATGCAGGCGTTTCTGCGGCCCCTGCTGAATGTAGATATTGAATTCGAGTACCCGCGCCTTTGGTCAACCAAAGGGGAGACCCTGCGCGCGGCCATCGATGCGGTTGAGACTGTTCCTTGGCGGGACACGCGCTCGTGCTGGCAGCCGAACACTCAAATGTCTGTGGGGAAGAAGAAGCGGCAATGCGGCTATTGTGCAGCATGCATGCTTCGTCGGCTCAGCGTTCATGCTGCTGGTCAAAACGAGGTCTCGACCACGTATATGTTTGAAAACTTATCAGCGCGCCGCCTCGAGGAAGGGCTTGCGGAAGGTTACGACCAGGAAAAGTTTTTGGGCGAGGCGCAGCAGGCCTATGCGGTGGCGGGCCCTGCCCATTTGGATCAGTTCGCAACGTTTTACGACTCGACGAGGTCAAAGCCGGCATTACGGATGCAGATCCGGGAACTCTCGCGAGCACTGGGCGAGAGCGAAGAAACCGTTGATCAGAAGGTTCGTGACCTGATCGCGCGCCATCGAGCCGAGTGGCAGGCATTTCTGCGCTCGCTCTCGCCGCATTCATTCATTCGGCAAAGAAGTGTGGGGGTTGCATGAACTCACCGCTCGAATCGATGAACCCGCGCGACGTTGGCGAGCGGCTTAGAATTGCAAGAGAAGAGGCCAAGCTCAAGCAAGCGCAGGCGGCCGAATCCATCGGCGTTGCCCGCACGACGCTTATTGCCATCGAGCAAGGTCAGCGGCGCGTGCGCATGGACGAGCTACGCTCTCTGGCAAGGGTGTACGGGAAGTCAGTCAACGCCCTGCTGCGACATGAAGCAGTGCATGCCGACCTGCTGCCGCGTTTTCGAAAGTTGGGAATGAGCTATCCCGATGCCGTTGAGCGGGCCGCGGCACTGCTGAACGATTTGACGCGCGCTGAGGTAGAACTTGAAAATCTCCTGGGTATTCAGCGCAAAATTAATTACCCGCCAGAGCGTCCCATCCTTGCTGGGGATGTACGCGTGCAGGCGGAGCAAGATGCCCTCGAACTCCGGCAATGGCTGGGACTTGGCCAGGCACCGATTCAAGATGTCATCAGCATCCTTGAGCTTCAGCTTGGAATGCGGGTGTTTGTGCGAAAATTGCCTGCCGAGATTTCGGGCTTGTTTGCATTTGATGAGGCTACGGGCGCCTGCATGCTGCTCAATGCAAACCATAGGCGAGGTCGTCGAAACCTCTCGGCAGCGCATGAAGCCGGCCATCTTGTAACGCGTCAGCCAGCAGAGGTTCTCGATCGGCATATGGCGGAGGAGACGCGGGAAGAACGCTACGCTCATGCATTTTCTCGCAGCTTCATGATGCCTGCGCGGACGCTCAAGGAGCAGTTTAAAGAGATTTCGGCAGGCTCGAAGAGACTGTCTCGCCAGCATGTGATTCTGCTGGCGCACATCTTTAGCGTTTCGCGTGAGGCGTTGGTGCGCAGACTTGAAGAGTTGAAACTCGTGCGTCCGGGCGCTTGGGAATGGTTCGAGAGCAACGGCAAGATCACCGATGACCAGGAGCGCGAGGTTTTAGGAGAGCGACTAGCACCGGATGACCGGGCTGCTGATGCGAAAGGCGTAGTCGGCGCACGCTTGGCTTTGCTGGCCGCAGCAGCCTGGCGCCAGGAGTTGCTGAGCGAGGGCCAGCTCGCCGAGCTGCTTAAAATCGGTCGCGTCGAACTTCGCCGCATTCTGCAGGATACTGACATGGAAGGGAGCAACGGCGATGACGCCCCCGAGCTCCTGGCCTGATGCATCAGTGCCGATCATTCTGGATGCAAGCGCAGTGATCAATCTCAACGGCTCCGGTGCGGCATCGGCGATCCTCTCAGCGCTAGGCCGAGATTTTATCGTGCCTCAAGACGTCTATGATGAATTGAAACGAGGAGCGACGAGCGGGCGCCGAGATTTTGAAGCGCTAGACGATTTGTTCGGTGAGAAAATTATAAGGCGTCAGGACATTGGCGCGGGTTATGACCTGTTTGAAACTCTGACGATCGGGCCATCGGCTTTGACGCTGGATGACGGCGAAGCGGCGACGATCGCTTTGGCATTCGAATTGAACGGAGCGGCTGTCATCGATGAGAGCAAAGGCAGGCGTTTGGCCCTTCAGCTCGCATCCGGCGTGCCACTGCTGGCGAGCGTTGAGCTCTTCTGCCATCCGGTCGTGGAGAATGCGCTGGGTGGCAAGATGGCCGATGTAGTATTCAACGCCCTGCAACAAGCCCGGATGCAGGTCCTTCCGTCTCATCACGCGTGGATAGTGAAGCTGCTTGGCCTGGAGCGCGCATTGCTCTGCCACAGCCTTCCTCGGTCTATTCGTCAGCTATAACTTTCATAATGTGCAAGAAATCATAGGGTAAGAATAAATTCCTATAATGTGATAATGTATCTTATGAAAAATAGCCCATCACTGTTAGCAATCTTAATCGTTTTTGATTTTTAAATGGCGGTTTTCGGCCTTGCTCCCAGCAGTGATCAGCTGAGAGCCGTATCGCCGCCGCCGCAGTGGTGGCTTCGGATACTTCGATGCCGCGCAACTCCGATTTCCATGAAAGATTGCTCATTTCGCCATTCCGCTTGCGGCCTTTGTAGTGACATCCCAAAAGCTTACCTCGACCTAGTTGCAAGCGGCAGCGCGACACCAGTTGCCGACCAGATCCGCTTGTTGAGCTGAAGCGATTGTGTGTTTGTTGAAATTTGTTCTTGCGCAATTGGCGTCAAGACCGCGAAGTGCGACGGCGATGAATAGGCACGCCAAACATACGCTCTTCAAGCTTCTGGAATTTCACGCCGTTGAATTTGCCCGGCGGTATCAGTGCAAGCCGCTCTAGCCTCTTGCACAAATACTTGTAGCTGACCTTTGCCTTGCAGTTCCGCTTGAGGTTTACGACACCGTCTTCGGTCCACACCTTTATACCAACCGCCCGAAGATCGTCCGCAAACTCTGCCTCCGGGTAGATGAACTCCGCCGCAAAGACCTCGGCACCCTTCTCGATGAGTTCATTGGCGTTGTAATCGCCGCAAAGAAGCATACCAGATCCAATCACCTCTTGATCTCGATAGTGGTGTTTGAGTTCGTGTACGAGGGCGAAAAGCTTCGGCTCATACGGGAGTGCCTTCTGAACCGCGACCGAACTGTCGCCATCCGCACACATGTAGAGGGCTTTGATCTTGTAGGGCAGCGGCCAGTAATCCAGGCGTATGCCTTCCGCCTTGTAGATTTTGCGAACTTCAGCAAGTCCGAAACTGGCCGTGTTCACGCCATGGAGTACACGCTTCTCGCGCGCTAGCGACAACAAATCATTGTAGTATGCTCGGCGATTGGTCATGAGTTCGACTACTTCTTGGGGCGCGCGCGCTTTGCGAACTCGAGCGTGTTCCGCACTTTTCTGAACTCCGCGTACTTAATAACTTCTTCCAGATCACTCGTGTTCAATCCGGCTGTCGCAGACGCGAGCATGGCAATCGACGAGTTCTCTTGCGGAAGTCCGGGGAAGAATACCGTGATCGACACGTTGAAGAGGCGGGCAAGCTTGTCCAAATCTTCCGGGGTTGGCTTATAAGTGCCGGTTTCCCAACGCGACACCGTGTTCGATGCGATCCCGAGCTTTTCACCAAGCGTCTCTTGGCTCATGGAGCCATTCTCGGGCTTAAGCCGAAGCTCACGGATCTTTTCCCCGATCCGCTTGTAGATCTCGGCCATCCAGCAATCTCCTGTTATAGGATTTTATGATCCTAATATAGCTTGACAGAGCAACTCCACGCAAATACCAAGTTAGGAACCTTACATCCTGATTCGGGATGTTCCCATAGAATGTTGGAGGTGATCGATATGAGCAGAGGTCCAAAAGCGCACCACGTTGTTCCGAATCCTAGGGGAGGTTGGGACGTCAAACTCGGTGGAGCACAGCGCGCGAGCAGCCACCACGAAACCAAGCAGCAGGCCATCAATTGCGGCCGTGCCGTCAGCAGAAATCAAGATACAGAACTCCGCATCCACAATAAGGACGGCCGGATCGCGCAGAGCGACAGCCATGGCAAGGACCCAAATCCGCCTAAGGGATGATTAAGAGACGGAAGGAAAAGAAAAATGCAAGCGCAAGAAAAAACAGTGACCATCGTCGTCGACGGCACGCCGTACGAAGTCCCAAAGAAAGAAGACATTACATACGCGGAGGTGGTCACCTTAGCCGACCCGAGTTATCCGCAGCACCCCGAAAAGACTTTCTCAGTGACGTATACGCGGGGTCAGGGCAACAAGCCGGAGGGGACGCTTCCACCGGGCGGAAGTGTCAAAGTCAAAGATGGGATGTCCTTTATTGTTAATCCAACTGGCCAATCATAACGACGACATCAAGCGCCTGCTGGAGAAGGGCTATGCCCTTCGCGAGGACAGCGCGCACTTGGTGGCTCGCGATATTCCTTATCTTGACGAACAACGGGCGCTCAAGATTGGCGCTATCGTCACGAAGCTTGAATTCATCGATAAAGTGAAGGTGAAGCAACAAAACCACCAAATCTTTTTCGCCGGTGGCGTGCCTTACGGTTTGAATGGTCAACCGATCCCGAACCTGGGCGACCAGCCTGCGAAGGTCATCCTAAACAAAGACGATGTCGTTGTTGAAAGGTCGTTTTCCAACAAATGGAAAGACGCCAACAGTGCCTTCATCGAGTTTCCCGACTTTTTCGCAAAAATGGAGCACTATGTAAGCGTAATTTCTGGGCCTGCGATTGAACTCCACGGAGCAAACCCACTCACATTTCGTGTGGATGATGATGTTGCCGCTGGCTCGGTCTTCAAATATCGCGATACCCTGACAAGCCGCGCCGAAATTGGCGATCTTGCGGCGCTATTCAAGGACGAAATTATCGCGATAATCGGACTTGGGGGCACCGGCTCATATTTACTCGATTTTCTGGTGAAAACGCCCGTGAAAGAGATCCGGGGGTTCGACGGCGACACTTATCACGTACACAACGCCTTTCGCTCGCCAGGAAAGCTCGAAGAGTCTGATTTGGGGCTTGGTAAGGCGGAGGTCTATCAGCAAAGATACGAGAATTTCAGAGAAGGCCTAACTCTCACACGAAAGTATATCGACGATACTTCAGCAGACAATCTGCGGGGAGTGACTTTTGCGTTTGTGTGCGTCGACAAGGGCGCTGCACGGAAACAGATTTTCGAGCAACTGATCGCCCTGAAAATACCGTTCATCGATGTGGGTATGGGCCTAAATCGGAAGCATGGACCATTATCCGGCACGCTCCGAGCCACGTACTATAGTGCCGAAGATGCAGGCAAAGTCCGTGACATGGGACTGGCAGAATTGGCGGACCATCCCGATGATGAGTATCGTCAGAACGTGCAAATCGGTGAGCTGAACGCGTTAAATGCCTGCCTAGCCATAATCCGCTATAAACAGCTTCGAGGGTTCTATCTCAGTAGTACGCCATGGTACCATCTTCTCCTTGAACTGGGGGACCTTAAGACGTTCCCCGAGGTGCCCGCGTGATTTCTACTATCGTCCTCGAACGTGTGAAATACCTTCCTCGGGAACTTGAACCCGGCATTCTTTATGTTTCAGAAGAGTATGCTGTTGCGGGACATCTGTGTGCCTGCGGCTGCGGGAATAAAGTCATCACGCCTCTGGCGCCGGCGGAATGGACTCTTTTTGACCGCCATGCTCGTCCAACTCTGCGTCCATCAATAGGTAACTGGCAACTTTCCTGCCGCTCGCACTACCTGATCACTAACGGAAAAATCCAATGGGCAGGCCAATGGTCAGAAGCTCAGATCATAGCCGGTCGGAAGGTCGAGCAACAACGCCGTGAAGACTATTACGCTTCGCTGAATCCAAACCATAGTTTCTTGCACTGGCTTAGAAAGTTGGCTCGGAAGCTTTTCGGCCTGTAACCCTTTGCTATGATTCTCTCGCAGAGTGACAGAGCAGGTAGTGCTTCGTGAAATACAAACTGCCATGTCACGTCGGGGGCCGACACTTCCATGAGCGCAATATTCGCTTCTCAAAAATCGGTATCGCCCGCGCCGCATAAGGGCGATCAAATCCGCGCGCGGATTGAAGCGAATCGCCTCAAGCGTCTCAGCATTGCCGAGGCGATGAAAGAAGAGGCTGGCGTTACCGGCCACGAAATCAACCGCGAGGACTTTGCGGGTCTTGCCTATATCGGCACGGGCAAGATCCTCTCGCCCGAAGGCCAGAACATGCGCCAGCTTTACACGGTGGCGCATGAATGCGGTCACATCTTCCTGCATAACGCTCCGCCGGGCCAGTTTCTCCCCGCACATGTCATGGAGATGGAGGCGGAAAGTTACGCCCATCAGGCCTTCCGCGAACACGGTATGGACTTGCCGCGCGTCCTCTCACAGTGGGGCCGATTGTATGTTGGCTCGTGGGTTGAAAAGGATCGCGCGGCGGGCATGGCTATTGACGCGCGGGTCCACGACTACGCCAATGGCGCGCGCAGCCCATATGAACCGCTTCGCATGGTCCCAACGACGTGGCGTTTGCACTGTGCTGCTCCGGTAACGCCGCAGATTCTGGTTCCCCGGATTAATCACAGCGCCAAGCGCACACTGCTGGGCGAAGCCAAAGACACCTTGAGGGCAGTAGCGTCCAGCCTCTTCTACGGAAGCATTGCCGCCTATTTTGGCCTCAAGCTATTGAACATCTGGATTCCGATGCCGGATCTGTTCGAAGGCAAAATGGCGGACCCTCGCTGGGCCGTCATACCAATGGCGATCACGGGGGGCATCGTCTGGGCGAACATCGTCATGCTCTGGCGCACAATGGTTCGGTGATGCGGGAAGAGATTATGAAGAGGGGACTCAATATTCATTGTGTCCCCCGACGCTCATGTCTCCCGTAGCTCAACAAATTTAACGATAAACATTTTTCAAAGCATTGAGCTCCTCACGAAGCAGCTTGAGCTCAGCGTCTTGATTGTCATTTTTAGCTTTTAAATCTTTGATTGCGCTCACCAAGATTGCTGAAAATCGATCATACATTAGACCGCGGGGTGTGACCCCATCGGCTTCGTACGTCACAAGGCGAGGTTCTATTAAATCGATATCTTCGGCCACAAATCCTAGTTGGCGCTCGTCCTTCGCTGGCACACCTTCTCCATTCGGAATAAATGTTACCGGCTGCATTTTAAGAACTGCCCCAAGGCCCCCAGAATACTCTGAAATATCGTGTTTTATTTTCCTCGAAGAACCCGTGCACGAATTGGCGAACACAATTTCCCAGTTGGGCCCGTAGGTGGCACCATTGCTGCAGATATAATATTGGCCGCCTGACGAAGATGAAAGTGCTGGTAAGTTCAACGATCCCCTGATTATCGCTGTCCCGTTGATATCAAGCTTACGGGTTGGCGTGGTTGTACTGATACCAACGTTGCCTGCGTTGCTTATGAACAATCCCTCAGACGCGCTGTTGTTCACTCTTAAGTTAAGACCACCTGTACCACCATCCAAATAGGTGACGTTGTCAGCCCAACGACCGTGCAAGACATTTCGTATGTTACCTCCGGTATCTTTCGCAGTAATACTACCTTGATTGTCTAGAAGTATGTTCCCTGACGTCCCACCCGCAACATGCAACTTTGCTAGCGGAGCATTCGTCCCGATACCGACGTTACCGCCGCTATATTGGATATCCGCTGCATTTGTGCCCGGCAGCCAAACGGATGATCCGCCAGAAACCGTGGCCCAAGTATTATCACCCCGAAGATATGTTGTGGTTGATGGCGTGCCGCTGGCCGAGAGTTCGGCGATACCAACCGCATCATCGGCCATCTTGGCGTTGGTGACGGCGTTATCGGCAAGGCCGCCACCCGCATCCGCAGCACATTCCCATACTGCGCCGTTCCATTTAGCGATCTGGCCGCCGGTGCAGGAAAGTCCTGCTAGAGTGTCAGAGCCACCGCCGCTGGCGCAATTCTTTTGAATTTTTGTTATAGTTATATTCGCGTACGCAATTCTATTGCTGTAATTGTCTTGCTGTGACGCTGCTGTGTTTTTTGTCCCCGCGCTTACCGAGGCATAAGACATCGTCGTCGCTCCATCCATTATATTATAAATATGCTGGATGCGCTCTGGCCGAACGACATTAGCTCGAAAAGTTATGCCGCCATACTCCATGGTATAGGCACATTTGGGATCAAAATCATTTGTGTCCGAAAGTGGGACATCTTCCCAACCTGCACCACCGCCTGAACCACCGCCACCGCCACCACTGAAGTTAAAGGCAATGCCAGCGGCGTACAGTTCGGTGATAGATTTGTTGGCGCAATCCGTTGTGTCCGCGATTGCAGGATTGGAGTAAGTCCCATTATAACTGCCATCAGAATTGAATCCGTAACTCCAGAAGTTCGGTCCGGATCCCAGCCACGCATAACCCACAGCTCCAGTCGGTTCTTTTAGATTTAAGACAAAAAGAGATTGCCTCCCTGTCGGCGCGGGCGTGCCGCCATTGTCTGTGCAAAGCAGCGCATCGGGCCATCCTGCGATGACGGTGGCACCCGGCAAATTTGGCATCACCCCGCCCGCCATGCCGATCCAATGCGTTCCATTGCAAAACTGCATGGTCTTGTAGGTGGTGTTGTAAACGAACACCGCTTCTTCACCGGCCGGGTTGACGCAATCGGCCCGCGCGTCGGAGGCCCAAAAAATTCCAGCCAGAGCGGCCAGTGACAATAATAAACGCATGAACTCCCCCACAAAATTTCTGCTCAAAACGAAACGGCCACCCGAGGATTTTCCTCATGGTGACCGGGAGTTCGAAACCGTTATTTCGTGGGAACGGTGCGGCAGTCTTTAGCCGCAAAGCCTGAACATACACTGCCGCCCCCCGGTCTAAGCCGAGAAGCGACATCTATGGCGCGCATCGCCATCAAATTGAGGATGACGCACCAATAACGGCTGATGCCAGCCGCACGAAATTTGGGGTTTCGACACCCCGGCTGGAAAAACTCCAGCTAATTCTATTCTATACAATTATTGTCATGAAATAAACTTATATCGACTTTGCAGCGGACAGCGCGGCGTTTACGCTGACACCGATTGATCCGGTTCCATCGTCGTTTTCATTTTCGGATTTCTGACGATGTTCGCTCAATTTAAATTATGAGCGTCTGCGCTGAATTGGCTTCTTGGTTTTCTCGGGGCCAACGCACTTCCAGCCTTATCCCCCGCGGTGCGCATGATCTCCGAGCAAATCTCTGCGCTCTGATCCGTGCTGCACGATCCGCATCGCGTCGGCTGGAAACGACTTGGCCAATGCATAGGCTTCGCTAGTGGTGCCGTAGAGCCAGAGTTCGCAAGCGTCGTCGGTGGAGAGGAGCACCGGCATACGCTCGTGGTTGATGCTGGCAGTGAGGGCGTTGGGTTCTGTCGTCAGAAACGCGTAGACGTCTTGTGTGACGTCAGGCCCGTCCTTCTTGATCGGGCCGTTGTAGCGCCGCCATATGCCGGGAAATGCAAAGAGCGGTCGGTGTTCGCTACCCTGGAGCGCGAACCAATGCCAGACCGCCGGTTTCTCACCTTTTGGTTCGCAGTACGACGATGCAGGGACGAGGCAGCGGCGCTCTTCGAATGACCCCTTCCAAAACGGGCTCTGCAGGATCTTGTCGTCGCGCACATTCGTGACGCGTCGAGGCGCCCTGCCGGCTTGAAGAAGCAGAAATCCCCAATGGAGAACCGATAGCTCGCGCTCACCGTCATCGGCGATGCGGATGATCGGCGCTTCGTATCCAGGGAAGATGCCCGCGCTTGGTTCAAAGTCTTCCGCCCGGTTGTCACTAACGTCGAACCAGTTGCGCACTTCGTCCCGGCTGCGGGTCATGGAGTAGAGATTGCACATGCGACAAACCTACAGCAAGGCATTGCCTCTGTTGATAAATTTCTTCGTAACTTGACTTCTTTGGCGGTAAGAACAAATAATGAACAAATTTCTTTGAGGTTTAGCAAGGGGTGGGGATGGATGATTGCGGAGCGCCGATATCATGCGAGGTGAGAACGCGGTGTCTCATCACAACATTCGTGGTGAGCGTCGCGGCGGGGTTCCCCTCGCCCGCCGACGACTATCTCGACCGCCCGCTCGATTTCAATGAGCTGCTGATCGCGCATCCCGCAGCGACATTTGCGGTGCGCGTGACTGGTGAGAGTATGGTGGGGGCCGGCATTTTCCCCGGCGACATCGCGGTGGTCGATCGCTCGCTGAGCGCGCGCGACGGATTGGTCGTGCTGGCGATCCTGTCCGGAGATTTCACGCTCAAGTATTTTCGTAAGCGCGGCGCGAGCGTTTGGCTGGAAGCGGCCAATCCCCACTTCAAGCCAATCCTCATCACGGAAGACAGCGAATTTGAAGTCTGGGGAGTCGTGCGGCACACGATCCGCGTGCTGTGAGAGATGTCTGCTCCCATCGCGCTCGTTGATTGCAATAATTTCTACGCATCGTGTGAGCGTCTGTTTCAGCCTGAGCTTCGCGGTAAGCCTGTTGTTGTGCTGTCCAACAACGACGGCTGCGTGATCGCGCGATCAAACGAGGCGAAGGCGCTCGGGATTGGTATGGGCGATCCGTGGCATCTGAGTAAGCCGAAATTCGCACGGCACGGCGTGATCGTACGCTCCTCCAATTACACGCTCTATGGCGACCTGAGCCGACGCGTCATGAGTGTCCTGGGCGAGTTCACACCGGACCTTGAAATCTATTCAATCGATGAAGCTTTCCTCAGCTTTCAAGGTTTTGAGGGTCGTCTCGAAAGGCACGCACGCCAGCTGCGCCGGACGGTGATGCAATGGACCGGCATTCCTGTTTCGGTCGGGATCGCGCCGACGAAGACGCTCGCCAAAGTCGCCAACCGAACCGCCAAGAAGCGGACGGGCAGCGATGGCGTCTGCTGCCTTATGGAGGAAAGTGCGCAGGTAACGGCACTGAACGATCTGGCCCTCACGGATCTCTGGGGCGTGGCTGGCCGCATGGCGAGTCGTCTTGAGAGCATTGGTATTGGGACGCCTTTGCAGCTAAGAGACGCTGACACTGCCCTCCTCCGCGAGCGACTGGGTGTTGTCATGGAGCGTATGGCGCTCGAACTCCGCGGTATCCCCTGTCACGAGTTGGTCCTGGCGATCCCGGATAGAAAGTCCATCGTTGCGTCACGGTCTTTCGGTCGCATCGTCACATCTCGAGACGAGATGCTCGAAGCCTTGAGCGCACACACCGAGCGCGCTGCGGAGAAACTGCGTCGGCAAAACCTCGCGGCGTCTCAACTGAGCGTGTTCCTCATGACGAACCCTTTCAAGCCGACGGAGCGACAGTATTCCAACTCCTGCAGCATGAGGCTTCCGGTAGCCACGGCCGATACCGCTGTCTTAATCGCGGCTGCAGCCCGCTTGCTAAACCGGATCTGGCGCGAGGGATATCGGTACAAGAAGGCGGGCGTCATGTTGCTTGATCTGGCGCCGGCCTCGGTCGTGCAAGGCGATCTTTGGAGCGAGCCCGACAGCCCGCGGAGGAAGGATCTCATGCGAACACTGGATCAGCTCAATAGTGATTTCGGTAGAGGAGCGGTGAGGTTCGCGGCAACCGGAATCGAGCAAAGCTGGAAGCTCAGATGCGAGCAACGGTCGCCACGATTCACAACTGATTGGCGCGAGATTCTATCGGTAGGCGGCTGATGGTTTGGATAGGCTTAAAATCTTTTTTTGATCTATAAACAGGTCCGCAAGTATCTTCGCGACCTGTTTATGGATCAAAACTTGACAAGTCACAGGTCTTTAGGGTAATTTGATCTATAAACAAGTCAGGAAGGCGCTTCGCGCTCTGTTTATAGATCAAAAGCCATGTCAAAGCCAGAAACCCGTCCCTACTCCCGCTACACCAAGGAAGCCGTTGTTCTAATGGGGCAACTCATCAGGGCGGCGCGGATCGAGCGCAAGCTTTCCGTCGCTGAGCTGGCGGAGCGCGCTGCTGTGTCGAGGGGACTCGTGCAGCGGATTGAGCAAGGCGACCCAGGCTGCACCGTCGGAGCCGTGTTCGAAGTTGCATCGCTCCTTGGCATCAAGCTCTTCGATTCTGATCAGCCACGACTGAGCGCCAATAACGCGGTTTTGCAGCAAACCCTCACGCTGCTTCCCAAGGCTGCGCGCGACTCCAGAAAGCCGGTGAAAGATGACTTCTAAGAAAAACGAAAAAAAGCCGGAGGAAGCACCTAATGAAGTCTTTGTCTGGATCTGGCTGCCCAACGCAACGGAGCCTGTCGTCGCCGGCAGAATCGAGATCGACGGACCGCGTCTGATCTTCAACTACGGACGAAGCTACCTCGATAAGCGCGGGTCACTTCCCATTTACGAACCTGAGCTGCCGCTGAAGCCAGGTGTCATAGAACCATTGGCAGGGCTGAGCATCGCCGGTTGCCTGCGGGATGGTGCGCCCGACGCGTGGGGACGCCGCGTGATCATCAATCGGCTCTTGGGTCAGAAAGGTGAAGCAATCGATGTCGCGCAACTCGACGAGCTGACGTATCTGCTTGAGTCTGGGTCTGATCGTATTGGGGCACTGGATTTCCAGACGTCCTCAACAAAGTTTGAACCGCGCCTCGGTACGGATGCTTCACTTGAGGAATTGCTATCAGTCGCGGAGCGCGTTGAGAAAGGCGTGCCGATCACGCCTGAACTGGAGCAGGCTGTTTTCCACGGCACTAGCCTAGGCGGCGCGCGTCCCAAGGCTGCCATCGAGACAGCCACGAAAAAGTACATCGCCAAATTCTCATCCAATAACGACATCACCAACGTGGTGAAGGCAGAGTTCGTTGCCATGCGTATGGCCGCCAAGCTTGGCCTCAACGTCGCGCACGTTGAGTTGAAGCGGGCCGGCGGCAAAGACGTCATTCTGATCGAGCGCTTCGATCGTGTGAAGACGGAGAGGGGCTGGACGCGAAAATCGATGGTCTCAGCGCTGACAATGTTTGGCTTGGATGAAATGATGGGACGCTATGGCAGCTATCAAGATCTTGCCGTTATCATCCGCAATCGGTTCACCGAGCCCAAGAAGACGCTGCACGAGCTGTTCGGCCGCCTCGTCTTCAACATCCTGTGCGGCAACACCGATGATCATGCGCGCAATCATGCCGCGTTTTGGAATGGCCAGACGCTGACGCTCACGCCCGCCTACGACATCTGCCCTCAGACCAGAAATGGCCGTGAAGCCAATCAGGCGCTCATCATCACGGGCGAGAAGAAGATGAGCACGCTAGCTACATGCCTTGAAGCGGCTCCGCACTTTGTGTTGAGCGAGAAGGCTGCGATTGAGATCATTGAACAGCAGATCGAGAGTATCAGAGCAATCTGGCCCGCTCTTGCGGAGGAAGCATCACTGACTGAGGTCGACAAAGGCGTGATGTGGGGGAGGCAATTTCTGAACCCGTACGCATTCGAGAATGCTCCTGGAAAATTGGCCGCTCTAGAGCAAGTCAACTGATCAGATGCGAACACCCTAAACGTGAGCGTATGGGTTCATTGAGCGGGACTGCGTTACAATCAGCGCGCTCCAGAAACCGAACGAGATAAAATTCATGCCCATATGGTGTTCCGCCAATGTGTGCTGTCATACGGCACCATCTTGTCTCGGCGTCGCGACGCCTCGGCAAGGGAGCTTTGGTCAGCCCCCGTTGCATCCCCCGGTTGACGGCTATCTATCGAACAAGACCTAAATGAACAGCTTCTCGCCCCTCATATCTTTGTAAAGATGCGCCACCTGTTCGCCATAACCATTGAAGGGCAGAGTTGCTACGCGGGTCTCAGTTCCAAGGACGCGTTCCGTCGCCTGGCTCCAGCGCGGATGCGGCACGTCTGGATTGATGTTGGCCCAGAAGCCGTACTCGGCAGGCAAAATCTTTTCCCAGAAACTGACAGGCCGTTCGGCAACAAACGAGAAGCGTGTGATCGATTTGATGTGTTTGAAGCCATATTTCCACGGCACGGCAAGCCGCAGTGGTGCGCCGTGCTGCTTGGCCATGGCCTTACCGTAAGCGCCGGTGACCATGAATGCTAAGTCGTTGTTCGCCTCGTCGATCGTCAAGCCTTCGACATATGGCCAAGGATTCCATGTCTGTTTCTGACCCGGCGCAACAGCTGGGTTGTTGAAGGTCTCCATCCGCACGTATTTGGCGGATGATAAAGGTTTCGCAAGCGCGACCAAGTCTTTCATCGGGAAACCGGACCACGGAATGGTCATCGACCAGGCTTCGACGCAGCGGTGACGATACAGTCGCTCTTCGAGTTTCATCTTTGCGAGCAGATCATCGATGCCAATCTCAAACGGCTTTTCGACCAGCCCGTCGAAGGTGACCATCCAGGGACGGAGTTTCAACGCCTGCGCGGCGCTCGAAATCTCCTTGTGCGAACCAAACTCATAAAAGTTGTTCCACTTGGCGTTGACGCTTTCGGCTGTGAGCGCTCGGTCGAGTGTGAAAGCTGCGTTGCGCGGAACGGGATAGAGATTTACCGAGGGATCAATCTCGGCAGGTATAATGGACGGCCCTTCTTGCCCCAAGAGAACGGCAGCCGCCGCAAGACCGCTCACACCGAGGCCCATACCGGCGAGGAATTCACGACGGTTGGCAAACACGCTCTCGGGTGTGGCGAGCCACTCTTTGATATTCCACTTTGGGGGCTTGCTGATATTCACGGCTTTGAGCTCCTGCCAATTCTCAACATCGTCATTTCGGTCCAGTAGTGCTGTTTCAGTTTCCTATCGGGCCGCAACAAATCCCGCGCTCCTCTTGCAGAGGTGGGCAGATTGTCGAGCCATAGCTGCAAAACACGCAGCAGTCGCCCTGTTTTGGCTTGAGTGTGCGCCCGCAAGCTTGACAGTCATAGAGATAGACGCAGGCGTCGATCGGCATGGTCAGAGTCGCCTGATGATGGCAATCGGAGCATGAGATCGTCGATTGCATTTGTACCATGGAGCACTCCTACTTGCGGGTGACGTTCAGGAAAATAGCGTTGGCCGAAGGGATCGATAGCTTCGGAGTATCGTTCCGACAGGCATGGCGTTGTTGAGGTTCAGAGTTCGCCATGTCTGCCGGTTCGCTTAGGTCTATGCGATGAGGGCGTCATGGACAGAGTAACCGCTTGTCAACCCCTGTCGTTGCCGCTGCGCTTACTTGTCGGAGCACACGAATTTGACATTGCTCCGAAACGAACGACGGATGACGGTTCGCGGGCACTCGGAGGCATTGCGCACCGCGTATCCGCCACCGGAATGTGTGTGCGGGACGGCATAGGGCGCACTCTTATGCGGAAAGCGCCACTCTGTGTGAGCTTGTGCCTGACCGGCGAACAGGCCGGCTGAAAGCGTAAGGCCCGCGAGGGCCGATGTGATGGAGATCTTCATGATCGTCGTCCTTGTTTCAGGAGCATTGCTCGTGTTTGATTGCGATGAATGGCAGGCCGCTACGCGCGGGCCAGACCTTGAAGTCCAGCCCGCGCGAGGCTGCAGGTCAGCGAATGACCTGTGTCTTACCTGCGATCAGCTTGTGAACGTGCTTGCCGTGACGCACGATTTTGACCGGCGCGGCTTTGACGGCCGGCTCGGCCTGCGTGGCATATGGCGCGCCCTTGTAAGGGAAGTGCCACACGGGGACTCCGGGCTGTGCCTGGCTGGCGCTTGCGCCAACAACAAGGGCAAGAGCGGCGAGGGTCGTCTTGATGATCGTTTTCATGGACGTAGTCCTTCTCAATCGAGAGTTCAGGTTTCGACCGCCTCACGAGGAATCCCGAGTGTCCTGGCGCGCTCAGTGGCGCGGGGTTTGGTGACCCGGATCGCAAGCCGTTCGTGGATGAGGAACTTCAGGGTGCGCGTGGCGCGCGCTCGCAATCACACGACCATTGGTGGTCGCACGTCATGCGTTGCGTCGCGCGAAGCGACGCTTAAACCATCAGGATCGCGGTGGCGGAGCGGGCGGCTGAATCGAGAGGGAGTGGCCGAGCGCAAGAACCGCCAACGTCAGGACATCGTGGTCCGGCGCCAACGGCGAAGACGCGCTTGATACAATACCGCATGACGCCATGCATTGGTTGGCGCAACCTGCGGAGGTCTGACATTGCGGCATCGTTCCGCAATTCGGCATCGAGTCTTGGCACGGGCATTCAGCCATGATGCCGTTAGCCATAATGTTTCCGCCGTCCGTGCCGTCGTCCGCCATTGTCTGCTGCATGCCCTGACATGGCTTAGTCATCGTCATCGCAAACCCGGCTACCGGCGACAACGCCAGAGTCAGGGCGATGAAGAAGGCCAACAATGGTCGAATACGTTTTATGATAGTGAGTTCGGATGTGTCGTTGAATTGGTTACAGTCCCATCCGCGGATATAGGCTCACGCCTGCCTTTGTTGCGTCGCAAAAGAAAGAGTGCGGCGGCACCCCCTAACACTGGCCAAGCCGGCAGCAGCAAAACCGTTACGAGCATCGGATCCCAAAGTGCCGGGAGCAGGTACCGCTGCACGATCGCTTGCACGAGGTTGAGGCTCGCGCCGTTGATCCGGGCCCAGAGGTCCCCCAATGATACGAAGCCGAACAGGCCCGCGCCCGAGAGTCCATTTGTGAGGTCAAAGGCAAGAACGGCGACCGAAAGTGTGGCCAGACCGAAACCTACGATGCGTCGAACGGACATTGTTTCACCCTCGATGTGAGCGGGCCAGAATTAGAGCGGACATCCGCTGTTGCCTGAGTTGAACCCGGACGAGCAGGAAGATGGTTGTCATCACAGCGACAGTCGCAAGAACTGAAAGCATGGCAGCCTCACTTGAGTTTTGCTGAAGCCAACGGCACGTCGAACTTCTCGCACCAGATCCAAAACTCATTGTATTGGCTGAGATCGGTTCCAGCCGGAACCGTGTACTCCTGCGCACCCTTGAACTTGGCGAGCGTCGCGAAAATAGTTCCGCGTTTATAGCCATCCCTGCCCCATGCGAGACGCGGAGCTGGCGCTTCCTGCAATGCGAAGTCGTCCTTCAAGACCACTTTCGTCACCGCGCCGTCTTTCAGGACTTCAAAATGTCCGGAGGCCTTGTGACCGCCCGCGCCTTGGATAACGCCGGGTTCGGCTGCATGACTCGCATTTAAAGCCATGAAGCAGACCGCCATACCGATGGCAATGACGGCCAATACGGTTGCAGGTATAACGATCCACTTGGGCATAACGTTTGCTCCTTCGCTTCTGCCACGACTGGGCAGGATAGCAGCCTAGGTGTTTCCCGCATCCTGCAGAAATACCGCCTGGCGATGAGTTCGATACATGTTGGCTATAGCCATGGGGCGCCTGTCACAGGGTGATGACGACGCAGTATGAACAGCACGGCCAAGGGCAGCACGACCCACTGCAAGACGGGTGCGATTCCGACTTGTAGCAGCGGGACCAGGGGCATCAAGTCCGAGTAGGCCCAGCGGCCGGCCCAATAGACCGAGTGCCATTCCAACGCGATGGTGATGAGAACACTGGTCGCGAAGTAGGTGGCCCAGGCACTCTTGCTCGGATCGACGAACCACAGCCATCACTTACTCCTTGGCATATACGGGCGCAGGCTTGTCATCGCCGGTGATGGATAAAATTTCGAAGGAGCCCTCCTTGACGCCGCTCATGCCAGGGGAGCCTTGCGGCATACCAGGAAGCGAAATGCCCTTGGTGGCGGGCCTTTCCGAGAGCAGCCTTTTAATGGGGGCAACCGGCACGTGGCCCTCAACGATGTAGTCGCCGATAACTGTCGTATGACAGCCTTCAAGATTTTTGCGCACACCGTACTTTTGTTTGATCTGGCTCATATTCGGATGTTCGACCACGCTGACTTTAAAGCCGTTTGATCGCAGGTAGTTGGCATAGGCATCGCAGCACGCGCAGCTTGGATTCTTATAGAGAGTGGCGTTGACGATTTCTTCAGCCGCGGCGTGACTCGACATCAGCACTAACAGTGCAGCGAACTTAGATACGGATTTCATGAGCGTACTCCTGGGTTACAAAAACGTGGCTACTACGGCTCCAAACCCAACGCTTGGTTGAGGTCGGAACGCGCCCGTTCCACCGAGATCCGGGCCGTGGCCCGCGACAGGTCGGCGTCGTACAACTGAAGCCGCGCGCGGATGAGATCGTTCAATTCGGATTGTCCGGCACGCTGCGCAGCCTCGGTTAATTGCACAACGGAGCCGAGTGCGTTGCGTCTCGACTCTAAGGCCGCGAGCTGCAGGCGTGCGCCATCAAGCCGGGCCCGCGCCTGTGCCGCATCGCCGCCGACCTCGCGTTCGGCAAGGGCCAGTTCTTCATGTGCCGCGATGACCTCAGCCGCGGCCGCAGCGCGCTTGGGTGCGTTGATAGCGTCATAGGCGAAGGGAATCTTCAGGCGGACGCCCAGTGATGTGACGTTCGGCTCAGCGTTCGTATCCGTGTTGTTATTGACGAAGCCGCTGAACTCGGGCCGCTCGCGATCGACAGCCCAAACCAGACCTTCGTCGGCCTGCGCTTTTTGAATGGCGACGGTGCGCAACACAACACGCGGGTGGTTCGCAGGAGCGGCGCTTCCCGCGTTCTGTTCGCGGAAACCTCCCGGTGCGTCTGTGCCGGTTAACACCTGGAATGCAATTTTCGCTTGATTGAGTTCAGCACGAAGCGCTGCGAGCGCAGCCTCAGCATCACCAACGTCGGCATCGGCGAGCTTGGTGTCGATCAACTGCGCCTGGCCAGACTGAGATTGATCGCGCAGGCTTTTGGCCAACGTCCCAGAACTTGCGCGCCGGCGTTCTGCTATGCTCAGTTTTTCACGAGCTTCGGCAACCATCCAATAAGCGTCACGAACCCGCTTGGCGACTTCCAGACGTTTCGCAGCAATCTCAGCCTCGATGCGCTCGCCCTCTGACAAGGCTGCGGACAACGCTGCTCCGCGTTCGCCGCGCAACCAGATTGGCACACCGAATTCGGCTTCGTATTCGCGCGTGCCGCGGTCATTGGTCAACGCATCTGTTCTGTGCACCAGCGTCGTCCAGGGACCACCAGGTAAAAGCGCACCGGCCGCATCGGCTTTGGCGCCGATTTCCGCGCGCCGCGCTGCCAGAGCCGGAATATCCGGCGTTCGTTCGCAGGCCGCTTCAAAGGCGCCTGTCAACTCGGAAGCCTGAGCCGGTACGCCGAGGCTGCCTAAGACAATGATCGCGATTAATAGAGCCAATATCCGCATGCCGTAATTCCACTTTTCGTTGGGGTTTGAATGAACACAAAACTTGACTGAGACAATCGAACGGCGGGATCGCGAATCACAGAGCCGCGCTGAGCGTAGTTCACGAACAGGCTGGGGTGAGTGACGGAGATGCGGTTATCGACACTCATGCTGCGGCCTCCGCCATTGCTGGCGTCGCAGCAGAGGTTTTGGGCAAGCCGTAG
Organism: Hyphomicrobium sp.; assembly: GCA_019748215.1. Lineage (GTDB taxonomy): Bacteria > Pseudomonadota > Alphaproteobacteria > Rhizobiales > Hyphomicrobiaceae > Hyphomicrobium_B. The sequence continues at coordinate 2,131 of JAIEPV010000247.1, read as the reverse complement.
CCTTTAACCAGCGCGTAGATCGCGGGAATGACAATCAGCGTCAGGACCGTGGACGACACCATACCGCCGATCATCGGCACGGCGATTCGCTGCATGACTTCCGAGCCGGTCCCTGTGCTCCACAGGATCGGCAACAAGCCCGCCATGATGGCGACCACCGTCATCATTTTCGGCCGTACGCGCTCGACGGCGCCTTCCATAATAGCGGCTTGGAGATCCTCGCGGCTGAACGCGCGATTCTCCCGCGCGGCCTTCGCTTTCTGATCGGTCAGCGCATGATCGAGATAGATCAGCATGATAACGCCAGTCTCGGCCGCGACACCGGCCAGCGCGATGAATCCGACAGCGACGGCCACGCTCAAGTTGAACCCGAGCCACCACATCAGCCACAGGCCACCGACCAGCGCGAACGGCAGCGACAGCATGACGATCAAGGTTTCCGTCACTCTGCGGAAGTTGAGATACAGCAGCAGCAGAATGATCATCAGCGTCAACGGCACGACGATCGCTAGGCGGGCCTTGGCGCGTTCGTAGTATTCGAACTGCCCGCTCCAGATGGCCTGATAGCCGACCGGGAACTTGACGTTTGCCTCGACGGCGCGCTTCGCGTCAGCGACATAGCTGCCGAGGTCGCGGTCACGCACATCGACAAAGATGTAGGCGGCGAGTTGAGCGTTCTCGGTGCGGATGCTTGCCGGTCCCGTGGTCAGCTTGACCGTGGCCACTTGACCTAAGGGGATCGACGCCCCATTGGCCATCGGCACCTGTACGTCGCGGGCAATCGCCTGTGGGTCGGAGCGCAGCTCGCGCGGATAGCGCACGCTGACGCCGTAGCGCTCGCGGCCTTCGACCGTTGTTGTCACCGTCTCTGCGCCAAGAGCCGACGAGACGACGTCCTGCACGTCGCCGACCATCAAACCGTAACGGGCCAACTGCTTGCGGTCCGGTTCTACTTCCAGGTAATAGCCGCCGATGATGCGTTCCGCGTAAGCGCTCGCGGTTCCAGGAACGCCTTTGATGGCAGTCTCGATTTCGCGCGCGAGCTTCTCCATTTCCTTCAGGTCTTTACCGATGACCTTGACGCCGACAACGGTGCGGATGCCCGTTGCCAGCATGTCGATGCGGGCCTTAATTGGCTGGGTCCAAGCATTCGAGACGCCCGGAAACTGCAGCGCCTTGTCCATTTCGGACGTGAGTTTGTCTAGCGACATGCCCGGCCGCCACTGATCCTCGGGCTTGAGATTGATCAGTGTTTCAAACATTTCCGTCGGCGCGGGGTCGGTCGCGGTCGCGGCGCGCCCAGCTTTGCCGAACACGGACTCAACTTCGGGGAACGTCTTGATGATCTTGTTTTGTGTTTGCAGCAGCTCCGCCGCCTTGGTGATCGAAAGACCGGGCAGCGTCACTGGCATGTAGAACAATGTGCCTTCGTTCAGGTTCGGCATGAATTCGGAACCGAGTTTGGACGCCGGCCAGGCGCTGCCCGCAAGAATCGCTAGCGCAACGACAATGGTCAGCGTCTTGGCTTTGAGCACGCCCCGGATCATCGGCCGGTAGGCCCAGATCAGGAAGCGATTCACCGGATTCTTGTGTTCAGGAATTATGCGCCCGCGAACGAAGATGATCATCAAAGCGGGAACAACCGTGACGGACAGGAACGCCGCCGCCGCCATTGCAAACGTCTTGGTGTAGGCGAGCGGATGGAACAGCCGCCCTTCCTGAGCTTCGAGCGCGAAGATCGGCAGGAACGATACGGTGATGATGAGCAGCGAGAAGAACAGGGGCGGGCCAACCTCGCTTGCCGCCTCGATCAAGATCTCAGTGCGGGGTTTACCAGGCGGCGCGCGCTCCAGATGCTTGTGCGCATTTTCGATCATGACGATCGCCGCATCGATCATCGCGCCTATGGCGATGGCGATGCCGCCAAGGCTCATGATGTTGGATGAAAGCCCCAACGCATGCATAAAGATGTAGGCGATGAGGATGCCGAGCGGCAGCGTCAGAATCGCGACGAAGGCGCTGCGGAAGTGCAGTAGGAACACGACGCAGACGAGCGCGACGATGATGCTTTCTTCGATAAGCGTTATCTTCAGAGTCTGGATGGCGCGGTGAATCAGCTCGGAGCGGTCGT
>JAIEPV010000110.1 GCA_019748215.1 Hyphomicrobium sp. | reverse complement strand
GCCGGGAAGTTTGGTAAACTTTGTTCACGAGTTTTCAAACGCGCAGCCAAAAGGCTGTAAGCGGCCAATATGAGGGCGAAAAAAAGCTCGCCATAGCGCGCGTACATGGTAGGCGCCGCACCGCCCGGTAGCGGGCTGTCGATGACGCCGCGCTCGTCCATGCCAAGCTGATGTAGCACCCGGCCGTAGCGGTCGACCACGGCCGAAATGCCGTTGTTGGCGGCACGGATCAACGGCACGCCTTCTTCGACAGCCCTGACGCGGCTTTGATGGAAGTGCTGACGCGGGCCGCTCGAATTTCCAAACCAGCCGTCGTTGGTGACGTTAACTATAACGCCGGGTCGCTGCCCGCCCTGCACGATTGCACCTGGAAACAGCACCTCATAACAAATCAGGGCGACGACCGGCGGAAGTCCAGCGATCTCGAGGATGGGTCGCGGCATCGGTCCGGCTGTGAACGACCCCTGACCATGCGTCAGCTTTTTCAGACCGAGCGCCGTCAGCAGCGGTTCGACGGGCAGATATTCACCGAACGGGACGAGATGGATTTTGTCGTAGCGAGCGACCAACTCTGCGCGATCATTCAAGACCAGCATACCGTTGTACATGCGGTGCTGGTCGAGTGGCAGTGGCGAACCCGCCGGGTCCGTCGCCTCCCGGCGCAAGGCGCCCGTCAACAAGGTCGTGCCATCCGGCAGTATCGCTGCGATGGCCTGCAAGGCTTCAGGATGTTCGAGCGGCAGAAATGGCATGGCCGCTTCGGGCCAGATGAGGTGCGTGATGCCCGCCATGTCGTCACGCTTGCCGCTGGGATCGGTAACCGACAGCGTGAGATGATCGTCAAATATCTGGGCTTGGTATTCAGGCTTCCACTTCTGCGTTTGCAACACGCTCGGCTGCACGATGCGCAGACGAACGCCGCTAACATCTGCCGGTGTTTCGGATAAGCGCCAAGCGCCGTACAGCGCCAGCAGCGCCACAGGCAAGCCGCTGATGGCCGCCACGGCGGTGATGCGAGCCCAACCGGGGGCATGTTTCGCATCCGCTAAAATGACCAATGGCGCCGAAAAGACCACGATGGCGATGGCGGTGAGGCCATACGCTCCGACCAGGGCTGCGCCTTGCATAAGGACGAGCGGCGCGGTCAGCGCGTAGCCGATCACGTTCCACGGCAAGCCTGACAGCACATGCCCGCGCAGCCATTCGGCTGCGCTCAGGGCGATCGCAAAAACGAAGACGCGGGCCAATCCACTCAGCCAAAACTGTCGTGCGGCGGCGGCGGCCAGCGCCCAAAAGAGCGCCATCCCGGCCGGCAGCAGAGTGACCGCGAAGGGCAACAACACGGCGAACTTGTCGGCTTCGACAAGGAAGGCTTCACCGAGCCAGAACAGGTTGAAAAAAAAATAGCCAAAGCCGAACCACCATCCGCCGCGTGCCGCCGCCCGTGGCGTTGGACTGACGTCGATCAGCCAGACGAACATCGCCAGCGTCACGAACAGGACGGGAGCCGCAAATATCGGAGCGAATGCCAGAACTGAAACGCTGCCAGCCGCCACGGCGACCGCGTCACGCCGGCGTTGCGATCCCCGCACAGTCCACTCGCGAAATCGGTCGATGTGCAAAGTTTGAACTGCCAGCGCGTCAGGCATCAGCTGTTCTGGATGTCGGCCGCGGCTTTTTGCGCAGCGGTTCGCGGCAGATGGATTTTTAGTTTTTTGACGCGGCGGGGATCGGCGTCGAGGACTTCGAATTCAACGCCGGTTGGATGACGGATCAATTCCCCGCGCGCCGGAACTCGGCCGAGCATCGAGAATACCAAGCCGCCCAGCGTGTCGATGTCTTCGTCATCATCGACGTTGACCAGCTTGACGTGCAGATGCTGTTCGAGTTCGTCAATCGGCGTGCGGGCGCTGGCAACGAGGCCAAGCTTGGGATCGATATGAATATTGGTCTCTTCAGCCTCGTCATGCTCGTCTTCGATCTTGCCGACAATCTGTTCGACAAGATCTTCGATGGTGACCAAGCCGTCAGTGCCACCATATTCGTCGACGATCAGCGCCATGTGGATGCGGGTCGACTGCATCTTGATCAGCAGATCGGCGGCCGGCATCGACGGCGGAACATACAGCACTTGCCGGCGAATTTTTGCCGTGGTGATTGGGCGCGATAAATCGAGCTTTGAGAGATCGAGTTTTTCCCACGATCGCGGCGGCTCAACGTCGGTGCCTGCTTTGGATAATTTGCCGGGCGGCATTGTCGCTTCCAGCATCAGCCAGCGAAACAAATCCTTGATGTGGATCATACCGCGCGGGTCATCGAGCGTTTCGCGAAACAATGGGATGCGCGACACGCCGGCCTCATCGAACGTCTGCAACAATTCCGACAGCGGCTCGTCTTCGTCGAGGGCGGTGATGTCGGCGCGAGGCACCATCAAATCTTCGACGCGACTGGCGCCGAAGCGCAACAGACGCTCGAGCATGCTACGCTCGGCTTCAGTGAAGGTGGCCGTCGGATCGGGGGCCTTGAGCGCTCCTTCGATGGCGTCGCGGACATTATGCGGCGTGACAAGGCCGAGTTTCAGTCGCAGAACCTGCAACCACCCTTGAGCACCGAGCGCACGGACGTCGTCGGCTGGAAAATCAACGGCTAACTTTTCGCTCGGTCGCTCGGTCATGGCTGAGACGAGGGCGATCGCCCTCTTACTCCAGGTTGGGGGTCTGACGCACAGACAGAAGGTCGCCAACATAGGGGTTGGCGATGTTCAGTGTGGCAAGGATTTCGATTTCCAGCTTTTCCATACGTTCGGCCTCGGCGGCGTTTTCGTGATCGAAGCCGAGGAGATGCAGCAGGCCGTGCACCACCAAATGGGCCACGTGATGATCGAACGAGATCGATTGCTCGTCAGCTTCGCGGGCGACCGTTTCCGCCGCCAGGATAATATCGCCAAGAAATCCGGACGCGCTGCCTTTGCCGGCCGGAAACGACAGCACATTCGTCGCTTTTGACTGGCCGCGATAATTGCCGTTGAGCGCCGCGACTTCAGCGTCCGATGACAGTGCAATCGCCACTGACGAGGGACGCTCCAGAAGCCCCGGCCACCGCGCCACAGCGGCAGCAGCGCATCCTATTCGATTTTCTGCGTCGCCAAGCGCCGACCAATCGCCGCCAGCGTCGATCACGTCAACGTCGAGGGTCGCGACCGTTTGATGTCGTCGTACAGGCATCGTTCGCTATTTCGCCTTGTCGTAGGCCGTGACGATTTTTGCCACCAGATCGCGCCGCACGATATCAGCATTCTCGAAGCGCACAGCTTTGATGTCATCGACACCATCCAGCAAGCGCACCGCTTCTTCGAGACCCGATGTCATACCGGGCGGAAGGTCGATCTGGGTTGGGTCGCCGGTCACCACCATTTTCGAGCCTTCGCCGAGGCGGGTCAAAAACATCTTCATCTGCATACTGCTGGTGTTTTGCGCTTCATCGAGAATAACGAAAGCGTTCGACAGCGTGCGGCCGCGCATGAAGGCCAACGGCGCAATCTCGATGACGCCGGTTTCGAGGTCGCGCTCAACTTTCTCAGGCGGCAGCACGTCGTAGAGCGCATCATAGAGCGGTCGCAAATACGGATCGACTTTATCGCGCATATCGCCCGGCAAAAACCCTAACCGTTCGCCGGCTTCGACAGCCGGACGCGATAGGATGATACGTTCGACCATGCCGCGCTCAAGGCATTGGGCTGCGAAGGCAACTGCGATGTAGGTTTTGCCCGTGCCGGCCGGGCCCACACCAAACACCAAATCATACTTGTCGATGGCGCGCATATACGTGCTCTGCATCGGCGTGCGGGCTTTGACGACGCGGCGGCGGGTCGCGACTTGCGCCTGGCCGTCACTCTCTGGGCCGCCTGATCGTGCATGGCGGATAAGACCATCGAAATCGCCAGCGCCGACAGCGTCACCTTTCGAAATGCGCGAATAGAGCTTTTCGAGAACGTCGCGGGCGATCATGCAGGCTGGCGCTGAACCCGTAAGAATGATGACGTTGCCGTGGGCGTGTGCGCCGATGCCTAGGCGATCTTCGATGAGGGCGAGGTGGCTGTCGAATTCCCCGAGCAGTTGGGTCAATACCCGGTTGTCTTCGAAGGGAACGACGATGCGCGCGGCATCCGCGTCAGGCTTTTGTGGGCGCCGTGACGCCGGAGCGGAAGATCCGCGAAATGCTGCCAAATGCCGTCACTCCTCGAATGTGTGTTGGGTTTACCTGCAAACCGCCACAACCGGACCCTGTTCCAATCAGCCGCGAATAAGCCGAATCGGCTGCACTCCTACAAAGCTATCATGGGCCGCGCACGGCTAACCTGCGTACCCCGGGTTGTCCGCAGTTTTACATGGCAGCGGGTAGACCGCAATTATGCCGGCTGAATGACACCGCGCAGGCTCATCTGGCGCGCTTGCGCAATCGCTACGGTGCGAATTTTACCAATGTCGCCTGGCTCGGCGGCGGCATGAACCATCTGCTGATGCGGCGTTCTGCCGACCAGAAAGCCCGGCTCGCGGCCTTGGCGTTCGAAAAGTACCGGAACGACCGTGCCGACGCTCGCCATATTGAATGCTGCCTGCTGCTCTTCCAACACCGCCTGCAGGGCGAGCAGGCGCGCGGTTTTGATATCCTCCGGCACTTGACCGTCGAGTTGCGCCGCCGGAGTGCCGGGACGCGGCGAAAACTTGAAAGAAAATGTCTGCGCAAACCCAACGGCGCGCACCAGGTCGAGCGTTGCTTCGGCGTCGGCGTCGGTTTCTCCGGGAAAGCCGACGATGAAGTCGCTCGACAAGGCGATGTCGGGACGCGCGGCCCGCACTTTGGCAATCAGCGCCACATAGTCGGCCGCCGTATGTTTTCGGTTCATGGCTGCAAGCATTCGGTCAGACCCGGATTGGACCGGCAAGTGCAGAAACGGCATCAGCTGCGCAATATCGCCGTGCGCCTGTATGAGGTCGTCGCTCATGTCGTGGGGATGGCTGGTCATGTATCGCAGACGCGCCAAGCCTTCGACGTCAGCGAGGCGGCGCATGAGGTCGGCGAGCGTAGCTGCCCGACCGTTGCCACCGTCGCCATGATAGGCGTTGACGTTCTGGCCGAGCAGCGTCAGCTCGCGCGCTCCGCCGGCCACCAGCACCCGCGCCTCGCGCTCGATGTCGGCAACAGACCGCGAAAATTCAGCGCCACGCGTATAGGGCACGACGCAGAACGTGCAGAACTTATCGCAGCCCTCTTGAATAGTCAGAAATGCCGACGGCGATGCGACGCGTCGCGGTGCAGGCATCTGCGCGAATTTGTCTTCGCCATCGAACTCGGTTTCGACGATCGGCTTTCCGGTTGCTTGCACGGTACCGATCAATTGGCCGAGGCGGTGATAGCTTTGCGGACCGACGACGAGATCGACCGCCGTTTGACGCCGGGTGATTTCATGGCCCTCGGCTTGAGCTACGCATCCGGCGACAGCGATCAGCGTTGATCGGCCGTCGAGCGACCGCTGCTGCTTGATATCGCGCAGACGGCCGAGATCTGAATAAACCTTTTCGGCGGCCTTCTCGCGAATGTGGCAGGTATTGAGTATGACGAGGTCAGCGTCCTCCGGCTGCTCGGTCATCGCATAGCCGTCGCCGATCAGGGCTTCCGTCATGCGCTCGCTGTCGTAGACATTCATCTGACAGCCAAACGTCTTGAGGTAGACGCGCTTGGGGGACGTCACACCTGCCGCGATGGCGCCAACATCGGGCTCGCTTGGTGGCACAAAGTCTTCGGCTCGTTGGTCTGTCACCGGCGGATCCGTCTATCGTAGGGCATGAGAAACGTCCGTGGCGCATAGCACGGTGGCGCGCCATCATGTCCACTTTTCGCTGGGCAATTTCGGCTGAGCCCGTAGCGCTCGGCGTTTTTCCGGATCGGGATCGACAGGTTCAAGCGTCCGATCTTCTGGCCGGCCGCGCAAAATGCCATGCACGGCCATCCGAACTTCGCGTTCGGTCTTGATGGCTAGCTCCTTGCGATCGGCAAAATTGCTGAGCGGCACCGGCGCACCGACCCGAATGGTGACGGTTAACGGCCCTGCCTTCAAGACATTCCAGGCGTGGGACTGCATGTCCATGTCGCCGTACCAGGCAACGCTCGATCGCTCAGCGCGTGACACCGGTAGACCACGCCGATGGGTGTAGACGACTGCCACCGTTTGAACGGCCACGGCAGCATTCAACGATACCGGCAACGCGGCGCCACGCCCCATCACCGCCCCGAACAAAGACGTCTTGAACGGCAGCACGCGATTGCCGTCGCTGGACGTACCCTCCGCAAACAGCACGATGGTGTCGCCCCGCGCCAGCCGCTCGCTGATCTCATCGGCTGAGTCTCCGGCGGCCAAGCGCCGCGTGCGATCGACGAAAACGGTTTGTTGCAGACGCGCCAATGAGGACACGAACGGCCAGGTGCCAATCTCCTTCTTCGCAACAAACGACACGGGCGCCAGCGCCGACAGCACCGGAATATCGAGCCATGACGTATGATTGCAAACGAGCAGAACCGGCAGATCGCGATCGACGGCGCCCTCGATCAGCAACGTGATGCCGAGGATGCGGCACACCTGCCGATGGTACCAATGAGGAAATCTGCGCGCACTTTTTGGCGCGACCCTGACGAGCATGGCCTGCACCGGCATCAACGGAACAGTCAGAGCAAAAAATGCCGTCAAAGCCGCAGTGGCGCGAACCGTTCCCATAGACCGGGCTTGTCCATCAGTCGTTGCGAGCCGACGATTTTCGCTTTGGCAGCGGTACGCCATAAAGTTCAAGTCGGTGACCAACCAGCCGAAACCCGAGTTCGCGAGCGATGCGCTCCTGCAGGGCTTCGATGTCGGTGTTGGAAAATTCGATCACCCTGCCCGTTTCAACGTCGACGAGATGATCGTGGTGATGCACAGGGGCCGGCTCGTAACGGCCGCGTCCGTGTCCGAAATCGTGACGCTCAAGAATGCCGACGGATGAAAAGATTTTCAGCGTCCGATAGACGGTCGACAGCGAAATCTTGGAATCGAGCGCGTGAGCACGGCGATGCACTTCCTCGACGTCGGGGTGGTCATGCGCCAGTGACAAGACACGCGCGATAACGCGCCGCTGATCGGTCATGCGCAGACCATGTTCGGCACATCGAGCTTCGATTTGCGACGAATTTTCGCGGCGCGCAGTCGACATTGGAATCAGCCATTCCGATCTGGCAAAGGATCACCGCGTTATAGGGAGTGTCGCCTCAGCCGTCCATTGCCACGCGATAACGGCGAGCGCGCTATAGCTTCAGAGCGAGAACCAGCGCGTCTACAGCCGCTCCGCCTGGCCGTTCATAATAACGGGCGCGTCGCCCCGTTTCGGCGAAATGAAGTTTACGATAGAGAGCAAGCGCGGCGTTGTTATCGGCCGCGACTTCCAGAAACAGCCGGTTGGCATCCCCGCGCTTAGATGCCCGGGCCAGCCCTTCGACAAGGAGTTTACCGAGGCCTGCGCGCTGCCAGTCCGGCGCGACGCCGACGGAAATAATCTCGGCTTCGTCGGCGGCGAGTTGGCCAATCACAAAGCCGACAGCAAGCTTTGGATCGCCGGCGATGGCGACCAGCGACGTCGAAGCTGGATGTTCGAGCAGCGCCGTGATGGCCGCCTCATCCCACGCCGGTTGAAACAGGCGGGCATGCAAAGCTGCGATTTCTGCGGCGCGGTCGGGGGCGGCCCAGAGAAGGCTGACATGTTTGACGTTGCGAAACGGCGTGACGTTCGAGCTCATGGACCGGCTCCGGCGCGAAAACGGATGAAGCGGTCCGCTTGCGGCGGCTTTGCGTCAGGAGCCCTCAAGTACAGCGGTTCGACCGACGTGGTGAGCGGTTCTTCCATGGCCGCAAACAACATGTCGACGGCGTCCGGTAGCAAGTCCGAGCTCAAACATACAGCGTCACAGCCCGCGCGGCGCGCATGCTCAACAATTGCCAAAGCACCTGAACCGACAACGGCGATAGGCCCTCGACCTAAAACGTCTGCTGCGTTTTCGCCATGCACGAGGCGCGGCGGCATAACGGCGTTCAAGGTGTGGCGATCGATCAGTTGCACGTAGCATTCCCCGCGCCGCGCATCCGTTGCCATGGCGATGGTTTTGCCGCGTCCCGCGGCCAGACTTGGGCTCATCGCCATGAGTCGCAAACTGCTGACGGCAACGATCGGCGCACCGGTCGCAAGCGAAAGAGCGCGCGCTGCGGCAACAGCGATGCGCGTGCCTGTGAACGTGCCTGGACCATGGGTGACGGCGATCCGATCGAGCTTTGCAAACGACAGACCCGCCTCAGCCATCACGCCTTCGATCATTGGCATCAAGCGTTCGGCATGACCGACAGCCATCGGCTCAAACGCCAAGCCAATGGACGGCGTCAATGAGCGCAGCCCGCGACCGGCGGCGGCAGAGCAAGCATCGAAACAGGTATCAAAAGCCAGAATGTTCATTCCGGCTCCAAGCCTAGACGATCTGGGCCATCTCGTCGAAGGCAAAGCGTGGTGAACGGGCGTATAATCCCGCAGGATCTCCACAACCTAAGTTGCAGAGAAAATTCGACTTTGTCTCAGTCCCAGCAAAAAACTCGGCATCCACCGCGGCATTGTTGAAACCGGACATCGGTCCGCAATCGAGCCCCAGAGAGCGAGCTGCTAGAATAAAATATCCACCCTGCAACGTGCCGTTGCGGAATGCCGAAAGGTCAGCGAATTCTTTGTTGCCAGTGAACCAGGCCTTAGCGTCGGCGTGCGGAAACAGTTTCGGCAGGTGGTTGTAAAATAGATAATCGGTCCCGATGATCGCCGTTACCGGAGCAGCCATCGTCTTTTCGACGTTGCCTTCCATCAGATGCGGTTTGAGCCTTGCTTTGGCCTCGGCGGATTTGACGAAGACAATTCGGGCTGGCGAACAGTTGGCGCTCGTCGGTCCCATTTTCGCCAGATCAACGACCTGCCGCAGCAACACATCCGGCACGTCTTTTGCCTGCCAGGCATTGTGGGTGCGGGCGGAGTTGAACAGCTGATCCAGCGTGGCAGAGTCGAGCGCGCTATGCATGACATCCTCGTCAGTTTCGGGTGATGGAAAAACCGGAGACTAAAAAGTACCCCGCTCAATTGGCGGGGTTCTAAAGGGACTACAATTGTTGTTAGACAGCCTGGACGCCTTGCACGTCGGGACAGAAATGCTTGAGAAGATTTTCAATGCCGTGACGCAACGTTGCCGTCGAACTGGGGCAACCGGCACAGGCGCCGCGCATGTGCAGGTAGACGACCCCTTGTTTGAAGCCGCTGAAGGTGATGTCGCCGCCGTCCTGAGCCACGGCCGGACGGACCCGTGTCTCTAGCAATTCCTTGATGGTTGCAACGGTGTCGGCGTCGGCGGGATCAAACGACCCTTCATCGAGGTCATTGGAGCCTTCATCGCTGGCGGCCATATCTCCCGAAACATAATGCTCCATGATCGCCCCAAGGACCATCGGCTTGAGATGCTGCCATTCAATGTCGCCCTTTGTCACCGAGATGAAATCGGAGCCGAGAAATACACCGTTGACGCCTGAGATTTCAAACAGTCGTGCGGCCAGCGGCGACGTCGTCGCGTCGGTTTTCGATCGGAAGTCGGCCGTGCCGTCCGATAAAACCGATTTGCCTGGAATGAATTTCAGCGTCGCCGGATTTGGGGTCGCTTCCGTTTGGATGAACATGGCACCCTTCCTTTGTTGGGCCGTGCGATGCGGTGACCGGCACCCTTTCGCCGAAGCGGCGAGATGAGGTCACGATGCACCCTGCTTAGAGTTCTTCTAATATAGGAAAACGACTCCGCGATGTCGATGCCTTGCCACCGCCATTCGGCCGCGTCCGATGATCGCAAAATCCGCGCGTCAGAACGGGCCAAGCTCGGCCGGAAAGGCCCTACGCTAGCGCCTTAATGTCCTCCAACGACAATTGACCCGGGACGACCGTGACCGGGACTGGAAATCCGCCCGATACTTTGCCGGCGGCCAGCGAAGCAACGAGGGGCCCCGGCCCGACGGCGTCGACCGCAGCACCGAGTACAAGGATGGCGACATCCTCGTCTTCGGCGATCTGCGCGACGATTTCCTCCGCCGGATCACCCTCGCGAATGACGTCCTCGACGTCGAGACCGTCGAACCCGGCCAGTTGCAGCTTGCGGCGGAACAACCGGAACAGCGCCTTGGCCTTGACCGTTTCTTCCTCGATCTGCACTTGGCGGACGCCCGCCCAATGCTGATAGTCCCCTGGCTCGATCACGTAGAGCAAAACCAGAGAGCCGCTCGAGCGCTGGATGCGGCTAGCGGCATAATATAATGCGCTCTCGACTTCACTGCTCTCGTCAACGACGAGCAGAAACTTGCGGCGATGACCGGCTTCAAACGAGCGGCGGGCTTTCATGGTCGACATGCTGCATCCCCGATCGGGCCTGGCAACAGGCGCGTTAACACGCCAGTTGCTTCTATTGTCAGCTACGTCACGAGCGGATCAAGCCGACGATATCTTTCACTTGATCCATGACCGGCGCGGCGAGCGCGCGCGCACGCTCAGATCCGTTCGCGAGCACTTTATCGATCTCAACGGGATCGTCCATCAGGCGAACGATTTCCGAGCGGATGGGCCCAAGCTTGGCGATCGCTGCGTCTGTCAGGTTGCGTTTGAAACCAGTGAACAGGCTTGGCCCTTCTGCTGAAGTCGCGATGAGCATGTTCAGCGCCGATGCCTTGGACGTGTCCGCCAAAGCCGCATAAATTCCGACGAGGTTATCGATTTCCGGGCGCTTGGCCATTTCTTCAAGGGTGTCTGGTAACGGCTCTGCATCGGTTTTAGCGCGCTTGATCTTGTCGGCAATGATGTCGTTCGAATCCGTTAGGATTATGCGGCTCAACTCCGACGGATCCGATTTCGACATTTTCTTCGTGCCGTCACGCAAACTCATCACGCGTGTCGCCGGCCCTGTGATGACCGGGTCGGGCTGCGGGAAGAAAATGCCGTCGGGAAAACCCATTGCAACGATCTGGTCGCGGAAGTCGTTGTTGAATTTCTGCGCTATGTCGCGGGCCAGCTCGAGGTGCTGCTTCTGATCGTCGCCGACCGGCACATGCGTGGCGCGGTAGGCAAGAATATCGGCGGCCATCAGATTTGGATAGGCATAGAGGCCGACGGATGCCTGCTCGCGATCCTTGCCGGCCTTCTCCTTGAACTGCGTCATGCGGTTGAGCCAACCTAGCCGCGCGACGCAATTGAAGATCCACGCCAGTTCGGCGTGCACCGATACCTGCGATTGATTGAACAGGATACTTTTTTGGGGATCGAGGCCGGCCGCGATGTAGGCTGCGGTCACTTGGCGGATGGCGGTGCGCAATTCAGCCGGATCTTGCCAGACGGTGATGGCATGCAAATCGACGACGCAATAGATACAGGCGTGCGTCTCCTGCATCTTGATCCAATTGATCATCGCGCCCAGATAATTGCCAAGATGCAGGCTGCCCGTCGGCTGCATGCCCGAGAATACGCGCGGCTCTATCGTCATTTTGTCGATCTCGTTGCTGGTGAACGGTTCAGCGCTGAACCGGCGCGGGTTATCGCGTGCCCGTTCTAGCCAAGCAAGCGTTTCCGCTTTCAGTCAGCCTTTGCGGCGCGTAAACCGGGCGAGCTGGTCAGCCGACATAACGCCAGTTGAGAGGATGGCCGTTCCAAATACCGCAAGCCCGACGCCGATAACCGCTGCGAGTGCGGTGGTTTTGACAAAGAAGCTTTGGCCGCGATCGAAATAGGGGGCCATGAATTGAAGCGTGCCGACGAGCACGATCGCCATCGCGACGCTAGCAGCCGCGATGAGGGGCAGGTTTCGCTTCAGCCGAGCATCTAACACAAAGGCGCCGCGCCGCCGCAGTGTCGACCACAGCAGCCACGCGTTCAACCACCCGCCGATCGTCGTTGCGATGGCGATGCCAAGTTGCGGCAGAAAGCCGAGGTGGCGGAACATAAAAAACAGGATGATCGAACCGACGGTGTTCACCGTCAAACTGATGGCGGCATAGCGCATCGGCGTTTTGGTATCTTCGCGGGCGAAGTAGGCTGGCGAGAACACCTTAATCAGCACGAATGCCGGCAGCCCGAGCGCGAAAATCTGCAACAGCGCCGACGTCGATGCCGTATCGGCGGCGTTGAACGCGCCCCGTTCGAACAGCACCCGGACGATCTGTTCCGGCATCACGGCAAGCGCCAAGGCCGCCGGCACCGTCAGCATCATCGCAAATTCAAGCGACCGGTTCTGGCTATCCATCACTGCCGCTTCGTTGCCAGCGCGCAGATGCCGAGCGACATCGGGAAGTAAGACGACGCCGACCGCAATTCCAACAATCGCCAGAGGCAGCTCGTAAATGCGATCGGCGTAATAGAGATGCGAAACGGCGCCGGCCTGCAACGAAGCAATCACCGTGCCGATGGCGATGTTAATCTGGGTGACGCCGCCGGAAATGATTCCAGGAACGCCCAGCTTGAGCAGATGGCGGATATCGCCGGTCATGCGCGGACGTTTTAATTTCAGCGATAGTCCGGCTCGCTTCATCCCCCACATCAACAGCAGCAGTTGCAGAATGCCGGCGACAAAAACGCCCCAAGCCTGAATGACACCCGCTTCGGGGCCGGCGGAATAGCCGATCCACAGCGAGATCAGCGTTGCGACCATCATGGCGACGTTGAGGACGATCGACACCGATGAGCTCTCGGCGAAGCGCCCGACGGAATTCAAAGCACCCGACATCAACGCTACCAGAGACATGCACAGGAGATACGGCATCGTGATGCGCGTCAGCAGGACTGCGAGATCGAATTTCTCGGGCTGGATATCGAAGCCGGGCGCCAATCCGTACATGAGAAACGGCATGGTGATTTCGGCGAAGATCGTCAGGATTGCCAGCACGAAAAACAAGCCGGCCATGGCATCTTCGGCAAAGCCGCGCGCCGATTCTTGACCTTCGCCTTCGATCTTCTTGGCGAAAATAGGTACGAATGCCGAGTTAAACGCGCCCTCGCCAAACAGCCGGCGAAACAAGTTTGGAAACCGGAACGCGACGACGAATGCGTCGGCCACCCAGCCCGAACCAAGCGTCGCAGCGATCAGAATATCGCGCACAAAACCAAATACCCGGCTGAGAAGCGTCAGGCCGCCGACAGTCGCGAAGGAGCGGTAAAGTTTCATCTCGATTGCGGGGTATCTGTGTTTGAAGCTGGCGGCAAGGCGATAGTCATCAGAGTCATAGTGCAGACGTCTGTGCGGACGAGGCCGTCAGCTCGGCTTCGCTGAGCACACTCAACAGCCGGTTTTTGATCGCCGCTTGCCGCGGCTCACTGATGATTTGCTTGCCCGTCAAGTCGGTGACGTAGAAAACGTCGACAGCCTTCTCACCAAATGTCGTAATGTGCGCAGACGTGATATCCAACAACAAATCCGACAGGGCACTTGTCAAATCGTACAGCAACCCAGGACGATCGCGCCCCGAAACTTCGACGACCGTCAAGCGCTCGGACAAAGCGTTGTTGATCAAGACCTCCGGCTCAACGACGAACGCGTCCACCCTGCGTTGACCGATCCGGCGCTTTTGCAAAAGCGCCGCGAGCCGATGCTCGCCGTTGAGTAGCCGGTCGATCGTATCACCGATTTTGCGGGCGCGGCGCATCTCGTCGTCGTCATGCACGAACTCGCGATTGAGCAAAAACGTGTCGAGTGCATACCCGTCGCGTGTTGTCATGATGTGGGCGCCGGCAATATTCGATCCTGCCGCCGCACACGCCCCCGCAAACAGTGCCAGCAGGCGGGGATGGTTTGGGGCGAAGACCGTCAATTCGGTGATAGCGGCGAATGAATTTGTTTTGACGCGCGTTGCCAGCTTTTTCGCGTTGGCACCCGAATCACGCAGCAGCAAGGCGTGCTCGACTTGGGTCTCGGTGTCGGTGCGCAGCCAATAGCTGGGATAGTGGCGATTGATGAACGCCCGCACGTCGTCATGCGGCCAGTCTCGTAAAGCCGAGCGCAATGCCGACTGCGCTTCCTCAATACGTTCGGCGCGCTGAACCTGGGTATGTCCGCCAGCCACCTGCGGCTCAGTTTCATAATAAAGCGTGCGCAACAATTGTCCCTTCCAGCCGTTCCACACACCGGGACCAACGGCGCGAATATCGGCGATGGTCAACAGGCACAGAAGTTTCAGCCGCTCGGGGCTCTGCACCTTCACGGCAAAGTCGTGCACGGTCTTTGGATCAGAAATATCGCGCGAATGGGCCACGTTGCTCATGGTTAAATGCTCTTCAATCAGCCACGCGACGAGTTCTGTTTCGGCGGCACTGAGACCAAGCCGCGGGCAAAGCTTGCGCGCGATCCGCGCTCCAACGATCGAATGGTCTTCCTCGCGGCCCTTCCCGACATCATGCAGAAAAGCTGCGACGAACAAAGCGCGGCGATTTTGGATCGTCTTCACGATTTCGGTGGACAGCGGCAGCTCTTTGGCAAACTCGCCTTTTTCAACCGCGATAAGGTTGCCGACCGTGCGCAGCAAATGTTCGTCGACGGTGTAGTGATGATACATATTGAACTGCATCATCGCGACCACGCGGCCGAATTCGGGAATAAACCTACCGAGCACGCCCGCATCATTCATTCGACGCAGTGCGCCTTCGGGATTATCGGAGCCGGTCAATAACTCCACGAACAAGCGATTGGCTTCCGGATTGTTACGCAGATCATTGTCGATCAGGCGCAATGATCGTCGCAACAGCCGGATCGCGTCAGGATGAAGAAAGCCGCCGGTGGCCTCGGCTTGTGTGAAGAAGCGAATGAGGTTGACCGGATCGCGCGTGAAGACGTCGGCGTCAGCGACGTTCAAACGATCGTTGTCGACACGGAAATCGGTTTTCACCCGAACGTCGCGGCGGGCTTTCCAGGTCAATGGCCGCAAATAGCGCGAAACACCGGGCGTGGTTTTAAGTTGCTGCATTTCGAGCGCACCGCACAGGATGGTCGATAGATCGCCGACATCCTTGGCAATGAGAAAGTAATGCTTCATGAAGCGTTCGACGGCCCGCAAACCGCCGTGGTTGGTGTAGCCTAGGTGCGAGGCCAATTGCGGTTGAACGTCGAAGCTGAGAACCTCTTCAGCACGCCCCGTGACAAAATGCAAAAAGCATCGCACGGTCCACAAAAAGTCTTCGCAGCGGCGGAAGGTACGCGCCTCCTCCGGCGTGTAAATTCCTGCTTGAACCGCAGCGTTGCCAACTTCTTGCCGGAACAAGTATTTCGACAGCCAATGCAGCGTATGCAAATCGCGCAGCCCGCCCTTGCCGTCTTTTACGTTGGGTTCGACTTTGTAGCGGCTTTCGCCGACGCGACGTGTGCGATCATCGCGCTCGGCCATTTTTGCGTCGATGAACTGACGTGCCGTTCCGGTGACGACCTCAGCGTAAAATCGATCTTCAAATTCGGCAAATAGGTGTTGGTCAGCGTGAATGAGGCGCGCATCGAGCAGCGACGTTCGAATGGTGACATCCGCGATCGACAGCCTGATGCATTGCTCGACCGTGCGTGTGGCGTGTCCGACCTTGAACCCTAAATCCCACAGCACGTAGAGCATGTATTCGGCGACGCTTTCGCCCCACGGCGTCTGCTTGTAGGGCAGCAAAAACAGCAGATCGATGTCGGAGCCCGGCGCCAGCAATCCGCGCCCGTAGCCGCCAGTCGCGACGATACTCATACGCTCCGCGTCCGAGGGGTTGGTGGCCCGATAGACGTGCGCCACCGTGTAGTCGAAGATGAGGGCGGTCAAAGCATCTTGAAAGGCCGAGAGATCAGCCGCGCACACCCGGCCGTTGCAATTGGCATCCAATGCCAGTCGTGCCTGATGCCGGGCGGCCTTGACCAACTCTTTCAGCCGCTCGACGACGCGTGGCCGCGCTTCAGCCGCGCTGCCGGACGCGTTGAACAGCGCCGTCAGTTCGTGGCGAAGCGCGCGCGTATCGAAGTAGGGAGCTTCAATGTGCTTTTCGAGGTTTTTCAAGCGTCAAGCATCCGGTTTCGACGTTTCGCCGGCTCGCGCCTTAAACCCAGCGAGGGCCTTTAATTCATAAATTTTATCGAGCGCTGTGCGCGGTGTCAGGTCATCGGGCCGAAGCGCCTCGAGTGCAAGCTGCAACGGACTTGGCTCGCGCTTCGTCGATGCAGACGTTGGACGCGGCGCCGCAAAGAGCGGCAGATCGTCAAGAGCGCCTTTGCCCATGTGCGGCCGTCGATCCGAATTCTCGAGCTTGGCGAGCACGTCGCGCGCGCGCGCGATCACCTCGGCGGGCAAGCCCGCAAGCTTGGCAACCTGAATGCCGTAAGACCGATCTGCCGCACCGGGTTGCACTTTGTGCAGAAAAACGATGTCATCGCGCCATTCGGTGACCCCCATCGTCACGTTGGCGATGCCCGACAGCCGTCGCGCCAAGGCCGTCAATTCGTGATAGTGCGTTGCAAACAACGCTCGTGCTTTCGTGACATCGTGCAAATATTCGACAGTCGCCCATGCAATCGACAGGCCGTCAAACGTCGCCGTGCCGCGGCCGATTTCATCGAGGATCACGAGAGAACGCGCCGTTGCCTGATTGAGGATCGCGGCGGTCTCGACCATTTCGACCATGAATGTCGAACGCCCGCGCGCCAGATCATCAGAGGCGCCAACGCGCGAAAACAAGCGATCAACAATGCCGATATGCGCCGATTTCGCCGGCACATACGATCCCATTTGTGCCATCACGGCGATCAGGGCGTTCTGGCGCAGGAAGGTCGATTTACCGGCCATATTGGGACCGGTGACGAGCCACAGCCGCGCATCCGTCGTTTCGCCAAAACCTGATGACGACAGCACAGGCGATGGCGAGAAGGCGCGACCGAGGACGCAATCGTTGTCGATGAACGGCCCGGCCCGCACTTTGGCGAGCGCCTGTTGCACCACTGGATGCCGCCCGCCGAAGATTTCGAATGTGAGACTATCGTCAATGATTGGCCGCACATAATTTTGCTCGATCGCCAGCGCCGCCAGCGCCGTGAAGCAATCCAGTTCAGCCAACGCCAAGGCCGTCAGCCCAAGGGAGACATCGGCCGCCAAAATCTGCGCGGCGAGGTCTGCGAAAATTTCTTGTTCGAGGTTCAAAGCGCGATCACTTGCGGCAGCGATACGTCCCTCCGTCTCGAGCAGCTCCGCCGTAGAAAAGCGCACGGCATTGGCCATGGTCTGGCGGTGCTTGAACGTGACGCTGAGCGGCTCGGTCAAAAGTGGTTTCGCATTCAACTGACTGACTTCGACAAAAAAGCCGAGAATATTGTTGTGGCGAACCTTGAGCGCTTTGATACCGGTGTCTTCGACATAGCGATGTTCGAGTTGCGCCATGACCTGACGGCTATCGTCTCGTAATGCGCGCGCGGCGTCCAAGTCGGCGCTGAAACCTGCTCGCGTGAACCCACCGTCGCGTCGCACGTGCGGTAAGTCATCCGCCAACGCCCGTACCAGAGTGTCGAGAAGTTGACTGCCCGGCGCGATCAAACCCTGGTTGATATCTGCGAGCAACGTCGGCAGACCGAGCCCCGCATCGGATGTCGTGATGGCGGCGTGGCATGCGGTCGCCACGGCCAAAGCGTCGCGCACGGCGGCAAGATCGCGCGGCCCGCCGCGCCCGAATGCCAGTCGCGGCAATGCCCGCGCCAGGTCAGGCGCCGACCGCAATGAGAGACGCGCATCATCCAGCAGCCGGCGATGCTCAATGAAGTAATGCACGCAGTCCAATCGCGCATTAATAGCAGCTTGATCGGCAAGCGGTGCCGCGAGTTTGGCTTGCAAATCGCGCGCGCCAGCGCCGGTCACCGTTCGGTCCATCGCGGAAAGGAGCGTTGCGGATTTATCGGCCGACGAGGTTCTGATGAGTTCGAGGCTCGTGCGCGTCGCCGCATCGATGACCAGTGTTGCACCCGTCCCCGATTTCTTCGGACGGCGCAGCACCGGCTTTCGACCAAGCTGGGTTAGATCGATATATTTGAGAACTGCGGCCGTTGCCGATAACTCCGCTCGCGAAAATCCGCCAAGGCCGGCGAGATCGCTAATTCCGAGGTTGCTCTTGAGGTCGCGCGCGCCGGCAATCGGATCGAAGAACGCCGACGGCACTGGCGTGGCGGCCCCGCCGGCGACATCAATCCAATGCCGCAACGCGGCGTCGGCGAGAACCTCGTCAGTCGCCAAAATTTCACCCGGGGAAAGCCGCACCAGTTCGCCGACGAGGTCGCTGCCACAGACTTCGCAAATTTCAAATTCACCTGTTGAGATATCGACAGAGGCCAGTGACACGCGGGCGGCAGCCGACAGGATCGCGACTTCCGCCGGGGTCTGGCGGAATACCGCAGTCAGAAAATTGCGCGCCTTGGCGTCCAGCAGTGCTTCTTCGGTGATCGTACCTGGCGTCACCAAGCGCACGACGTCGCGTTTGACGACAGCCTTGGCGCCGCGCTTGCGCGCTTCGGCGGGGTCTTCAAGTTGTTCGCAAACTGCGACGCGGAACCCCTTGCGGATCAGGCGTTGCAGATAGTCATCGGCCCGGTGCACGGGCACGCCGCACATCGGAATCTCTTGACCCTGATGGCGGCCGCGTTTGGTAAGCACGATCGACAACGCTTGCGATGCAGCCACTGCATCTTCGAAAAAAAGTTCATAGAAATCGCCCATCCGGTACCACAGCAGGCTATCGGGATTGGCGGCCTTGATTTCGAGATACTGGGCCATCGACGGTGTTGCGTCGCTGGCGGGCGGCACGTGATCGGATGGCAGCCTCACGTCGTCCGCGACGTCATGCGACACAACAGCGTCGACGCTGCGCTCGGCAGCGAACGATCTGTCTTTCTCGGCGT
The DNA here is from genome assembly GCA_019748215.1 of Hyphomicrobium sp. Taxonomy (GTDB): domain Bacteria; phylum Pseudomonadota; class Alphaproteobacteria; order Rhizobiales; family Hyphomicrobiaceae; genus Hyphomicrobium_B. The sequence continues at coordinate 11,341 of JAIEPV010000110.1, read as the reverse complement.
CTTTGTGTTTAGCCATCACGGGGTGTCGGTCGCCGGTTCCAAGTGCCGTTGATGATGAAGGACAGGGCAACTAAAGCTGGGGTCATGCATAGGTTGCTGAGACGCCTGCCGCAACCTATCGTGCGCGCCGCACAGCCTCGCGGTCCAGTCCTGCCGAGCTCCCATTCACTGTTCTCAGACGGTTTATTGCCCCATGGCCACACAATTTCGCGCAGCCCGTTTTACCGAGCAGGAAGCTCTGCAATTCCATTCGAGCGGCAAGCCGGGGAAACTCGAAATTGCAACCACCAAGCCGCTGGCGACGCAGCGTGATCTATCGCTCGCCTATTCGCCCGGCGTCGCGGTCCCTGTCCTCGCCATCGCCAAAAACCCAGGCGACGTCTACGCCTACACCAATAAAGGCAATCTGGTTGCCGTCGTCTCGAACGGCACAGCCATTTTAGGACTTGGCAATCTCGGCGCGCTTGCCGCCAAACCAGTGATGGAAGGCAAAGCGGCGCTATTTAAACGTTTCGCCGATATCGATTCCATCGATCTACTCGTCGACACGGCGGATGCCGACGCCTTCATCAATTCGGTGCGCTACCTCGGCCCGTCGTTCGGCGGCATCAATCTTGAAGATATCAAATCGCCTGAATGCTTCGTCATTGAGGAAACGCTCAAAAAGCTGCTCGACATTCCAGTCTTTCATGACGATCAGCACGGCACGGCCATCGTGGTTGCGGCCGGCATGCTGAATGGCTTGAAGGTCGTTGAGAAAGATCTCTCCAAGGTCAAGCTGGTGTGCGCGGGGGCGGGAGCTGCCGCACTTGCGTGCCTCAATCTTCTCGTCAAGATTGGCATGCGGCGCGAAAATATTTTCATCGCCGATATCGAAGGCGTGGTCTACGAAGGCCGCCCGACGTTGATGGACGAATACAAGGCACCCTACGCACAAAAAACCAAGGCGCGTAAACTGGCCGAGATCATGGTCGGCGCCGACATCTTTTTGGGCCTCTCAGCCGCAGGTGTCGTCTCTCGCGAAATGGTCGCGAGCATGGCGCCAAAGCCGCTGATTTTCGCGATGGCCAATCCCAATCCGGAAATCAGCCCTGATGACGTTTTCGCCGTTCGAGCCGATGCCGTGATGGCCACAGGCCGCTCGGACTATCCCAATCAGATCAACAACGTTTTGTGCTTCCCGTTTATCTTTCGTGGCGCGCTCGACGTGCAGGCGACCACCATCAACGATGCCATGAAAATCGCAGCCGCCGAAGCGATCGCCGAATTGGCGCGCGCTGAAGTGCCCGACCAGGTCGCGGCGGCGTTTCACGGTGAGCGGCCGACTTTCGGGCCGGGCTACATCATTCCAGCTCCGTTTGATCCGCGATTGCTCTCGCATGTGCCGGCCGCCGTCGCCAAGGCTGCTATGGATTCAGGTGTGGCGCGAAAACCAATCGTCGATATGGATGCCTACATCGCGCGTCTCAAGGCGCGTCTCGATCCCGTCGCTGGATGGCTGCAAGCGACTTTCGATCAGGTGCGCAATGATCCAAAGCGGGTGGTGTTTGCCGAAGCTGAAGATCCAGCCGTCATTCGAGCGGCCAATGCGTTTTTCGCACAAGGCTTCGGCCAGCCGGTGCTGATCGGTTCGCGCAAGGTCGTCGTCGAGCGGTTTCGCGAACTTGGCATTCCGCTGCGCAGCGAGTTCGAGCTGATCGATACGGCCGATTCCGTTTACATCGACGAATTCGCCGAGTTTCTCTATTCGCGCCTCCAGCGGCGCGGATATTTGCGCCGGGATTGTCAACGCTTAGCGTCCAACGAACGCAATGTGTTCGGCGCCTTGATGATCGTGCATGGCTATGCCGACGCCATGGTCTCGGGTGTGACTCGCAATTGGACTAGCGTTTATAGCGACGTGCATCGCGTGCTGGATCAAAAGCCCGGACGCCACGTCATCGGCGTCTCTCTGGCTTTGAGCCGTGGCCGCGCGGTGCTGATTGCAGACACGAGCATTCATGATATGCCAACCGCCGAAGAGCTGGCCAACATTGCTTGCGAAGCGGCACAGGCTGCGCGCAACTTCGGCATCGAGCCGCGCGTTGCCATGCTCGCCTACTCGACCTTTGGACAGCCACGAGGCGAGCGATCTGACCAGGTGCGAGAAGCGGTGCGCATTCTGCGCGAGCGCCAGGTTGATTTCGAATATGACGGCGACATGGCGGCCGACGTGGCGCTCAACCGCGACCTTATGCGGCACTATCCATTCTGCCGACTGTCCGACACCGCCAACGTGTTGGTCATGCCGGCTTTCCACGCCGCATCGATCTCGACGAAAATGCTCAAAGAGCTCGGCGGCGCGACGATTATCGGGCCGCTGATCGTCGGTCTGTCGCACTCGGTGCAAATCTGCTCATTTGGCGCCACCGACGCGGACATCGTCAACATGGCAGCGCTCGCAGCGTACGGCGCTGGCCGCGTGTAAAACGTGCGCGAATACCAGCAGATCAATATATGGCGGCGGCGATGCGGCTCGTCGTTTCGTCCGGCGCGCCGTAATGTTCGAAATAGCGTGGATCGATGTTTGCAACAGGCATGATGATCAGCACGTCAGTGGTGCCGAACTGTCGATCGATCACGGCACCGTCGCCGACATAAGCGCCAAGCCGCATGTAGGCTTTGATCAACGGCGGCATGCTCTTCATTGTAGCTTTTGCATTGATCTTGTCGTGGGCAACGATATCCATCGCACGGTGCAAATGCGGGTGCGCCTTGCAGCGCCATTCAGGCGGCGCCAGCGCCGTATGATACAAGAGGCTTAACGCAGCGGCGTGCTCGTCGACATCGATGCCCGTGAAACTCGCACAGCCGATCATCACATCGATTTTGTGCTCGCGAACGTAGGTCCACAGTCCGTGCCACAACAGTTCGACCGAGCGTTTGTTGCGGTAGGGTGCCAGCACGCATGAGCGGCCTAATTCCATGAAGCGAAGGCCCGGAGAACGCGTATTGATTAGCGGAGCAATATCGTACTCACCCGCCGTGTAAAACCCGAGCCCGCGTTCGGCGACATCCTGGCGAAGCACCCGGTACGTCCCAACCACTTTCGGAATCGCGTCCGCCCCGCTTCGTAACGAGCGCGTCGTCTGATCGAGATCGACGACAATCAAGTGATCGCAGATGGCGTCATAGGCGTCTTCATCGCGCCGGCGAAATTGTGCAAGACGGCTGGGGACGGCCGACATCTCTTCGTAAAACACTTGGAAGCGGAGCCGCTGTGCCTGGCGAATTTCCGATCGCGTGCGCGCAAGTCGAACTTCCAAATTGCCGACTCGGCCATAGACTTTTGGCTCGATCTGCCGCTCGAATGATTTCAGCGTTCGTCCGGGGGCCTTCAGCGCCGTCAGTGCTGCCAACCCGGAAAATCGCTTCAGGCTTCGGTCGTCCACGGCCCGTCCACGTTCTGTACGGATCTGCCAAATCGCCATTTGCGCCGTCTCCCCACGCACGATGACGCCCGGTAGCACGATTCCGTGACAATTTTCTGATTTTGGCGGCAGGCCAAGATCTGGCAATTGCGCATTAAGATGCAACTAACGTCAGATACGCAGACTGATGAGCCATCGGCGTCACCCATTTCGCTATCACCGTGATGAGTTGGGCAGCGTCAAAGGGTTTGGCAAGATAGTCGCACATGCCGGCGTCAAGGCAGCGCTGGCGATCCTCCGGATAGGCATTGGCAGTCAGGGCGATGATTGGCGCGACGGGAAGACCAAGCTCCCGGTGTTCGGCGAACAGCGCCAGGATGCCGGTCGTTGCTTCAATGCCGTTCATCATCGGCATGAAAACGTCCATCAAGATGAGATCGAAGTAGGGACCGCCGCTGCCTATCGAACTGGCAACCGCCATCACCGCCGCACGACCGTTGCCGACCCGCGTGGCCGTGGCGCCCATCTTCTCGATGATGCGACAGGCGAGCAGGGCATTGATCTCGTTGTCTTCGGCAACAAGGATCCGCAGATTTCGAGCGCCGGTCAGCGATTGGCGCGAAATGCTCGCAGCCGATCGAACCGCCGCGGCCAGTTCGTCGCCAGCCGACGTTTGGGGAATCGCTGTCGGCAGCCGCAGCACTGCTGTGAACGTGGCGCCGCCTCCAAGGCAGCCGACAGCCGAAATATCGCCACCCATGGCGCGCGCGAGCCGTTTCGAAATACCTAGCCCTAGACCAGTGCCACTCGAGTGCCGCTTCTCAAGCGATGCGCCTTGCTCGAAATCGTTGAACAAGGTGTCAATGGCATCTGCATGCAATCCGATCCCGGTATCTCGGATTTCAATCGCGACATGCGACGGCTCGCACGGTTGATGTTCGGGCACGTCGCGTCGCACGGTCACCGTGATGCGACCGACATCGGTAAAATTCACAGAATTCGATAACAAGTTGAGAAGGATCTGGCGCACCCGCGCCTCATCGCCAACGACAATTTCCGGCACGTCTGCATCGATCGACCACGACACCGCGACGCCTTTGGCGTCGGCCCGCGGCGCGAGCAATGCCACCGCTTTGGCGACGCACTCCCGCAATGAAAATTCGTGGCAGGCGAGTTCGAGCTTTCCTGCCTCGATCTTCGAAAAATCAAGGATCTCGTCGACGAGTCCCAGCAAAGCCCGTGCCGATTCGTCGACGGCGCGGAGATAAGTCTGCTGGTCAAGCGTGGTCGGCGTGTCTCGCAGCAAGCCTGTCATGCCAAGAATTCCGGTCATGGGCGTGCGAATTTCGTGGCTCATCGCCGCCAAGAAGCGCGATTTCGCTTGATTGGCGGCCTCGGCTTGGGCCCGCGCTTGACGCAAGTCGCTCATGGTCCGCCGATCGTCGGTCACGTCTCGGCCCATCCGTTGAAACTCGACTTGCCCGCTGGCATCGATGAAGCGTTGGTCATCCCACGCAATCCAGAGAGCACCCTGTTGCGTCTCGACCAGTTCCACTGTGAACCCGTTTATAGGACATCCATCGCGCTGATTTTCGATGGCCAGCGTTTTGGGTTGGAACAGCGTTCCAACGATTTCCGCCGCCACGACACCAAACGCCGAACAATATGCGCGGTTGGCGAAGATGAGCCGGCCATCAGCGTGACGGCGCGCGATGAGATGTGATTGGGTGTCGAGGTAATTGCGAAATCTCGCTTCGGCATCGGCCAGCTGCCAACGCGCATCGTTGATCGCTTCGATCTCGCGGACGCCGGCAGCACAGCTCAGCCGATGCGCGGCCAGCGGGCGTAGCCGTAGACGCAGCACTGACGCAGCAGCTTTGCGAAAGCTCTCATAGCGATGTCGAGATGTTGTCAAAGCGGTACCATGCGCACTCGTGAGGACATGGCACTGATCACGCGGCTATTTTACAGAGTCTGAATGAGTGTGGTTAATTGCGGTAATTTCGTCGCCCGTTGACGATTGGTCGCGAACGACACTGGCACTGATGCTCGACTTGAGCTTCCTGAAATTTCGTCCGCGAAACGACTTTTGAGGCGTCGCAACCTTTGGCGTTCACCGAGATCGGCGGAGCCTACTTCAGATCGGCGTCGGTCAGCGGCCTTGCTGCGTCGGCGATCATGAGAGGCACGCCATTGCGGATCGGAAAAGCTAGGCCGGCGGCGCGACTGATCAGCTCTTGCGTTTCAGGCCGGTATTCGAGGCGGGTTTTAGTGAGTGGGCAGACGAGGAGTTCGAGAAGCTTCACATCAACTCCCGACGGCGGAGCTTCACCGCGTATTGGTTCGCTGCTCATGTTCGGCGACCTTCTTCTCTATGTCGCCAAGCACGACAGAAGCCGACGGTTGTCTATTGCAGCGTCGATCCGCTGCTGCCGTTCGACGCCAGTTCGATCTCAGCCAATGCGACTAGTACATCAGCGCGCGACTTTAAGTCTTTGGCTTCGAGCAGCGCCTGTTTCTCTTCCGGACCGTATGGGCACATCACCGAAAGCGCGTTGATGAGAAACTCGTTCGAGGCTTTCTGAATCGCCGACCAATCGGTCTTCAAGCCATTGGCCTCAAGATAGCTCTTGAGCACGCGCAGTAAATTCCGCCGATCGACGAGGTCTTCGCCGAGACCCTCTGTGAGATCGGCTGCGAAACGGTCGTAGCTGACACTCATCATCCGATACGGTGTGCCGGCTTCAGCTTCACCCACGCATTCAAAGCGCACCACTCCCGTCAGTGTGATCACCAGCCGGCCGTCGTCCAATTCTTGGTAAGATGTCACCCGCCCCGCGCAGCCGACGCGACGAAGCCCGGCAGATTTGCTTTCCGGACTTTCGCCGTCATCGTCGTCAGAGCCTTCGGGCTGCAAAATTCCGAGGATCCGCGAGCCCGACATCACGTCATCCAGCATTTCCAGGTAGCGTGGCTCGAAGACGTTGAGCGGAAGCGTGGCCCGGGGCAGCAGAATGGCGCCACGCAGCGGGAACACAGGAATGCGTGGCGGAAGATCGGCAGGACGACGATAGCGGTCTGTCAGTGTCACGTCGTACTTACTCCATCACCCCTAGCGGCGACAATTCATCCTCAACTGAAGAGGATTGATGATAACCGCCGACGCCCCTCCGCGACCAGTGGTTCTTTGGCGCCCCAGGCATCGAAAAACTGCAGCAACTGTTTGCGAGCCGCCTGATCGTTCCAAGTTCTATTCAGCCGCACGAGGTCGAGCAAGAGATCGAGCGCCTCGGACCTCTCGTCCAGAGCCGCCAACCCAACCGCCAAATCATAACGTGCCTGATAGTCTTTAGGATCAGCGGTCATGCGGGCACGCAAGCCGTCGAGCACGTTCGACTGCGGCGCTTTTTCAGCGAGATCGATGACGGCCAACACACTTTGAACTTTGACATGGCTTCGCTGTTCTGGCGCAACCAGCTGTACGGTCTGCTTGGCCCGCTCGATGTCGCCGCTCTTGAGATAACATTGTGCCAAACCGGCCAGCGCGTCGACATTTCCATTGTCTTCCTGCAGCACCGCCGCATAGACCTCGACCGCGCCCTGCAAGTCGCCTTGCTCAACCAGTTCATCGCCGGTTGCCAGAACTTCGGCCAAAGCATCGACGGCATCTTCGGCAATCAAACGATTGACGAAAGTCTTGATCGTCTGCTCGGGTTGAACACCGGCGAAACCATCCAGCGGCCGACCGTCGCGAAACGCATAGACCGTCGGCAACGATTGAATTTGCAATTGCGCGGCAATCGCCTGATTTTCGTCAACATTGATTTTGACCAGCCTGACCTTGCCGTTGTAGCTGCGCACGATTTTCTCGAGAAGCGGCGTCAATTGCTTGCACGGGCCGCACCATGGGGCCCAGAAATCGACGATGACAGGGACCGTCTTCGATGCTTCGATCACGTCAGCGGCAAACAGGGCCGACGTCGAGTCTTTGATCATATTGGCTGACGAAGCCACATCGGGGGCGGCGTTGCGCGATCCGAAATTCATAAAAATTAGCTCCTCGTCGACGTAAGCCGCGTCGACAATTCTCTGATCAGATGCTTGTCGCAGCGGTGGCACTCGCCGCCAAAGTCACAACTTTCGGCTCATGCCCTGTTGCGCGAATGAACCGCAAAAGATCATCGCGCGCAATGTTGGTCGTCGCAGTATTTTCGAGTGGATGACAGTTTAAACTGTCGCTGGCAAAGAGTTCTTGATCAATAATGACTTTAACGCGGCAAGCGGGGTCGTTGATGACTGCAAATGCTGTCACGGAGCCGGGCATGACCCCGAGATAAGTCATCAGCAAATCTGGTTTGGCGAACGAAAACCGGCCGGCAGCGAGCCTTTTCGATAGCGCCTTCAGATCAATCTTGGTGGAGCTTTTTGCAATAACGAGGACAAGGGTGCCCTCGTCGTCCCTCAAGAAGAGATTTTTTGTGTGTGCACCGGGCAAACCGAGATCGACGGCACTGCTTTCGGCCGCCGTGAACGCCGGAGCATGCTCCTTCGTCACAACGACGATGCCCATTTCGGCCAATCGCGCTTCTAGATCTGCACGGCTTGCAGGCATGGCGGTTTTACTATCGCTTTGGTCATCAATTGCGGATCGGCCGTTGCCGCGACCGGCGGTTAGCCGCACGATATTTATCGCTCGGTGCCAGGCTCGGCTAGTCATGGCACCTGCCGGGTGTCAGAGGCTGACAGCGGCTCTTGCATTAGAAATGTAGTTGCGCCATAAGGCGGGTCTTGCGGCGCCGAAAGGTGCTGACCCCAAATGGATGCGGGTGTAGCTCAGGGGTAGAGCACGACCTTGCCAAGGTCGGGGTCGAGGGTTCGAATCCCTTCGCCCGCTCCAATTTTTTCAAGATTGACACGACAAAAAGGCGCTCCGTCCGGAGTGTCCATTGCTGGTTTGCGGTTCGCACCAGCCTCCGGCCGCCCGAAGCAGGCAATGGCCATGCCGGCGGTGTTGCACTGATTGCAGATAGCCCTTACCACACGGCACAGTCGCCATGGCTCGCGCCCCGCGATAGTATTGTAAAGTATGCAATGCACGCGCCGCCAATGGTTCGCCAACAGGGATTGTCTTCACAATGACCAGCACCGCTTCACAACGCACCCCGCGTGCCATTGCCATCTTGGCAGCTCTTGCGACCGCGTTCCTCGTTTCGGGCTGCGGCGTGAATAACATCCCAAGTTATGAGCAAACGGCAAAAGCCAATTGGTCCGAAGTCTTGAACCAATATAAGCGCCGCAGCGATCTCATCCCCAATTTGGTTGAAACGGTGAAAGGTTTTTCCGAGCAGGAAAAATCGGTTCTGACCGAGGTCATCGAAGCGCGCGCCAAGGCGACGCAAATGCAGCTTCCAGCGGATATTCTCAATAACCCAGAAGCGATGAAGCAATTTCAGGACGCGCAAAACACTCTTGGCGGCGCGCTCGGCCGGTTGATGGTTGTGATCGAACGCTATCCAGATATCAAATCCGGCCAGAACTATCTCGCATTGCAGAGCGAACTGTCTGGAACAGAAAATCGCATCGCCATTGCGCGGCGCGACTACATCGAAGCCGTTCGGGTCTACAATACCGAACTCGTGACGATACCCGGCCGTTTGTGGAAATCGGTCATGTATCCGAACAACAAAGAAATGGCGTCGTTCGAGATTCCGGCCACCGAGCAGACGGTTCCAAAAGTCGACTTCAACAACAAGTAAGCAGGCCCGACGCGAAACGTCGACACCTCTGATCGGGGATGACGCTTGATGGCCGGCGTGCCTGCAGCACTCCACGTTCGATCCTTATCGAAGACCGCGGTTGGCGCGCTGGTCGGCTGCGTTGCGGCATTGATGCTTGTCGCGTCCACGCTCATCGCCGCGCCGACGTACCCTGAGTTGACCGGCCGCATCGTCGACAATGCCAACCTTCTGACGGCGGAAGACAAGACTGCCATCGAAGCCGACCTTGTCGCCCTCGAAGCGGCGTCGACGGATCAGATCGCGGTGGTGACGGTGCCGTCGCTCGATGGCTATCCGATCGAGGACTACAGCATCGGCCTGGCGCGCAAATGGGCCATTGGGCAAAAAGACAAAGACAACGGCATCGTCCTTCTCATCGCGCCCAATGAGCGCAAAGTTCGCATTGAAGTTGGCCGTCGCCTTGAGCCGATGATGACCGACACGATGTCGAAGCTGATCGTCGAGAATGCCATTCTCAGCCAATTTCGACGTGGCAATTTTTCGGGCGGCATCCGCGATGGCGTACGCGACATCAAAGCCGTGCTGCTCGGCGACGCTGACGAGGTAAAAAATCGCGCCAAGGTTGGACGCACGCCCAACGACGATATGACGCCATTGATCCACTTCCTGGTGATTTTCGCGATCTTCGCACTGATCATTTACATGAACAGCCGGGCGGAGCGCGAAATGCAGCAGACGCTGGGACCGGACGGCAAACCACTCCGCCGCAGACGCCGTGGTCTCGGCAGCGGACCGATATTCATACCCGGCGGCTCCGGCGGCTGGAGCGGCGGCAATGGTGGCGGCGGCGGTGGCTGGTCCGGCGGTGGCGGCGGCTTTGGCGGCGGCGGAGCATCAGGAGATTGGTGAGCGACACAATGGATGAGCCAACGTCATGAGCCTTTTTACCGACGAGGACCGGCGCAGAATTTCAGCGGCGATCACCAAGGCCGAGGCTCAAACCTCAGGCGAGATCATCGCCGTCGTCGCGCAAGCCAGCGAAAGTTATTTCTACGTGCCATTCCTATGGGCCGCACTCGCCGCACTGATCGTGCCGTGGCCGCTGATCCATTTCACCTGGATCGCCGTGCAATGGATTTATCTCCTTCAACTCTTGGTTTTTGCGGCGCTGATTTTTGCCTTGTGGCCGCGCGCGCGGCGAACGGCACTGGTGCCGAAATCAGCCAGAAACGCTCACGTCGAACGTCGCGCAAGAGAGCAGTTCTTGGTGCAAAACCTGCACACGACGGCGGGTCGCACAGGTGTTTTGATCTTTGTCTCGATCGCCGAGCGCCATGCAGTGGTGCTGGCCGACAAAGCGCTCGACGGCAAAGTGCCGGCGGGCACTTGGCAGCAGATTGTCGACCGTCTGACAGTTGAGATCGGTGCGGGACGGGCGACCGAGGGATTCATGCACGCGATCGAAACGGCAGGCCGGCATCTCGCCGAACATTTCCCTCCGGGCGCCATCGACCAAAATGAACTGCCGGACCATCTGATCGTTCTTGACGCCTAAGTCGCCACGACGAGCTTGCTGACATGCACCGATGGTATTCTATGCTAGGCCGTTGAACGATCAGCAGTTCGGTTTCGGGGGAAACGAGCATGACGAAGGAACACACACCCGCAGCCGACGTCGGTCGCAACGTCGAGCGCGCACCGCTGCGCGCCCGCGCCTCGTGGATGCTGTTCGATTGGGCGGCGCAGCCGTATTATACGCTGGTTCAAACATTCCTGTTTGCCCCCTATTTCGCCAACGCCGTTGTCGAAAATTCGGTCTGCGGATCAATGATTGCGGTGGGCAGCGAGAAGGCCACCTGCGGACAATCGCTGTGGGGATATGGAGCCGCCGTTGCGGGCCTACTGATCGCTATCCTCAGCCCGTTCCTCGGCGCTGTGGCCGACGGCGGCGGGCGGCGAAAGCCCTGGATGGCGGGCCTGTCATTGGTGTTTCTCGCGGGTCTCACCGCTTTATGGACGGCAACGCCGGGCGCGGGCGTGTCAACCATCGCCATCATTCTTGCAGGCTTCATTGTGGCGACGCTTGCCGCTGAATTGATGGGCGTCTTCTCCAACTCGATCATGACCGGCCTCGTGCCGAAGGATGAACTTGGCCGGTTGTCGGGCACGGGCTGGGCGGTCGGCTACTTTGGC
>JAIEPV010000033.1 GCA_019748215.1 Hyphomicrobium sp. | reverse complement strand
ATTGAAGGGCTGAGTATCGCTGAGACCGCAGAGCGGTGCGACATGTCGGAATCAGCGGTCAAGGTCAACATCCACCGTGGACTAAAGAAGTTGGCGGACATGATCTCGCGCGAGGTAAAGTCATGAAGACCGACGAGCTAATCACTGTACTCAGCACAAATGTCGAGCCTGTCGATCGCCGCCAACTGTCACGAGAAATCGTTGCTGCAGTTATTTTAGGTACCGTCGTCGCTATCGGAACGGCCTTGGCGTTGCCTGGCATGCGGATGGATCTAGGCGCACCAAACGCGCTGACGTATTTCTGCGCGAAGATAATCTTCGCAACCGTGATTGTGATAGCAGGAACCGCGTATTTATTGCGGTTGGCTCGTCCCGGCGTCGTCTCTCCATCAAAGTCGGCACCGGTGCCTTGGCCCCCAGTGGCTGTCGCCGCACTCGCTACAATAAGTCTTGTTTCGGCGCCACTTTGGCACTGGCACAACATGGCGATGGCTGATGGCTGGATCGAGTGCCTGGTTTCCATACCCATCATTGCGGTAGTGCCGTTTGCGGCTGTTGTCTGGGCAGTTCGCCGGATGGCGCCGACAGACTTGGCACGAACAGGCGCGCTCGCAGGTTTCGTAGCGGGTGGCATCAGTGCCGCCGGCTATGCACTGCACTGCACAGATGATTCATTGCCGTTCATCGCACTTTGGTATGGTGGCGCGATTGTAATGTGCACTTTGGCCGGCGCTCTCTTGGGGCCGCGCTTGCTGCGATGGTAATAATGTTAACCTTCAGGAAAAATGAATTGTCGCCCGTTATCTAAGTAGCAAAGGAGTTTGCTCTTTTCGGTGCGCCACCTGTTGCTCTGTTTCCGACTCGGGAAGCCCACGAGTCGCTACTCCGTTCGTTGTCGCACCCAGTCATCTGGGATGGGCGCGCAATATTGCTGTTCGAACGTGACCGAGAATGAGGCCAACTGGACGGGCGATATTTGGTCAGCCGCTCGGCGGACAAATTTCGATTCCGCTCCCGACCAGAACTGCTGCTCAACCTAAATGGTCAAATTTCTTGGTGAGTAAAGATATTTGCGAAATATCCTCTACGGATATGCAGATGGAGCGGTATGGCGATGCCCGAACAAATGAACCGCACTGACAGCGCGTGCTGCGCGAACGGCCTACACGCCGATGGCCATGGTGCTCAAATCGGCAATTCGACTTTGGTAAAAGATCTTGTCTGCGGCATGGATGTTGATACCCATACCGCCAAGCACAGAGCCGAACACGAGGGACATCCATATTACTTTTGTTCAGTCGGGTGCCGCACAAAGTTTGTAGCGAACCCCACCACGTATTTGGATAAGAGCACCGCCGACGCTCGTGCCCTGCCCGCGGGCACCATCTACACCTGTCCCATGCACCCCCAAATCCGACAGATTGGCCCGGGTGCTTGCCCGATATGCGGCATGGCACTTGAGCCGGAACTCGTCAGTCAAGATTCCGGTCGCAATCCTGAACTTGCTGATATGTCCCGGCGATTCTGGATCGGTCTGGCGCTGACCATTCCCGTTCTCATTTTGGAGATGGGCGGGCACTTATCCGGGCTGCATATGCTGATCGCGCCACGCGTATCCAATTGGCTGCAGCTTATTCTGGCAACGCCTGTTGTGCTGTGGGCTGGATGGCCGTTCTTTGAACGCGGCTGGGCCTCGCTGCGCTCCCGCAACCTCAACATGTTCACGCTCATTGCCATGGGCACTGGGGTTGCTTGGATTTACAGCGTTGTGGCAACCCTCATTCCGGATTCGTTTCCAGCGGCGTTCCGCACGTTAGAGGGGGCCGTGCCCGTTTATTTCGAGGCCGCCGCCGTGATCACGGTGTTGGTTCTATTGGGGCAAGTCCTCGAACTCAAAGCCCGCGAAAGCACGGGCGGTGCTATCCGCGCATTACTGGATCTTGCGCCTAAGACGGCTTGGCGTGTTTCGCAAAACGGCCCCGATGAGGAGATTTCGCTCGACCAGATCGTAGTGAGCGACCTTGTGCGGGTTCGACCCGGCGACAAGGTGCCTGTCGACGGCACTGTTGGTGAGGGGCGCAGCACAGTCGATGAATCCATGGTGACAGGCGAGTCCCTGCCCGTCACCAAATCTGTCGGCGACAGCGTGATCGCAGGCACCATCAATCAATCCGGCAGTTTCGTCATGCGGGCCGATAAGATCGGCCGCGACACGATGCTGGCCCGTATCGTTCAAATGGTGGCGCAAGCACAGCGAAGCCGTGCGCCCATTCAGCGCCTCGCCGACCAAGTGTCAGGCTGGTTCGTGCCGCTCGTTATCGGCGTTGCGGTATTGGCATTCGTGGCTTGGGCGATATGGGGACCAGATCCCAGCATGACCTACGGCCTTATCGCGGCTGTATCTGTGCTCATTATCGCCTGCCCCTGCGCCCTTGGACTTGCCACCCCGATGTCGATCATGGTCGCGGTCGGTCGCGGCGCGCAGACCGGCGTTCTAATCAAAAACGCCGAAGCGCTGGAACGATTAGAAAAGGTCGATACGATCGTCATCGACAAAACCGGCACGCTGACCGAAGGCAAACCAAAAGTGGTTGCGGTGCGCACGGCAGGCGGCGTGTCCGAAGCCGACTTGCTACAACGTGCGGCCAGTCTTGAACGGATGAGCCAGCACCCGCTCGGCGCGGCGATCGTTGCAGCAGCCGAAGCCAAAGGATTAGTCTTGCTGGAGGTTGAAGACTTTGACGCACCCACTGGCAAAGGTGTGACCGGTGTTGTTGGCGGCAAGCGCATGGTCATTGGCAATGCCCGCATCATGACTGACGCCGGAATCGACACGAAGTCCTTGGATGGCGAAGCGGATCGGCTGCGCGAAGATGGCGCGACCGTCATCTTCATTGCGCTCGATGGCACGCTCGCAGGCATTCTCGCCATCGCGGACCCGATCAAATCCACGACGCCGGAGGCGCTGCAAGCACTCAAAGCTGCGGGCCTGAACATCGTCATGTTGACTGGTGACAATAGGGTCACCGCGCAAGCTGTCGCTCGCAAGCTCGGCATAACCCAAGTTGAGGCCGAGGTACTGCCCGAAGACAAGAGCCGAATCGTCGAGCGGCTCAAAAGCGAGGGTCATGTCGTTGCGATGGCCGGAGACGGCGTCAATGACGCGCCTGCGCTTGCTACAGCCGATGTTGGCATCGCCATGGGAACTGGCACCGACGTTGCCATCGAGAGTGCCGGCATCACGCTCGTCAAAGGCGATCTTACCGGCATCGTGCGCGCGCGCCGCCTGTCGCAGGCAACCATGGGCAATATCCGGCAAAACCTGTTCTTCGCCTTCGTCTATAACGCGGCCGGCGTGCCGGTGGCGGCGGGCGTTCTCTATCCCGTTCTTGGCATTCTGCTCTCGCCCATCATTGCCGCAGCAGCCATGGCGTTGTCGTCGGTGAGCGTGATCGCCAATGCGCTGCGGCTGAGGGCTATCAGGCTTTAGACAATGGTCGACTGGAACGAGCGATTTCGGGCAGCGGGCATTTATCTTGGAGTGTCCGCGATTGCTCATCTCGCTTGGGAGACGTTGCAGCTTCCGCTCTACACAATCTGGACGAGCGCCGCACGGTGGGAGATCGCCTTCGCTGTCGTCCATTGCACAGTCGGAGACATCATGATTGCTGCAAGCGCACTTGTTGCTGCAATATTGGCCGGCCGCTATTGGCCGTGGCCTCGAAGCGACTGGAAACAGGCCGCGGCGCTGACGACTATTTTTGGCGTGAGCTACACGGCCTACAGCGAATGGTTTAACGTCTATGTTCGCCACGCTTGGGCCTGCTCGTCCGCATGCCGATGGTGCGCTTTGGCGACATAGAATTGGGTCTGTCACCGCTTCTGCAATGGCTGATCGTGCCGATCGTCGCCCTTGCTAGCGTCAGACTTGGTATGCCCCGCGATGAACCGGAATGATGGTCTGGACGCCGTCGCGCGTCTCGCCCATTGACCGTTCAATAGTTCAGGTAACTGGATCGGCCGACTGTAAGCAACGAGATTGAGCGCCTCGATACTGACTGCACCTGCGTAACGCTTGATCGCGACGTGGCTTGCTGTTGCGAATGTAATACATGCCGGCCAACGCTAACAGCGCCACGGCCATTGCTGCTGTCCTCCATACGATCGCTTTTCAAGTCATCAACTAGAACTCCGACGGATGAGTGCAGGGAGCACGATGATGGCGGTGAATGCGCCGAGCAACGGCAGAAAGCATATCGCCGAGGATCGTCATGACGACAGCCGAGGCACGGTGGCGCCGGTGCACTGCACGGTTCGAGTGCCTTTGGAATGACGCCGGTATAATGCAGCTGTGAAACGCTGTGATCTTCCACCCAATCGTGGCGAGCGGTAGCGCGAAACATCCGCGTCGCTGCGCAGGACTGCAACCAGCACCACGATAGCAAGCGGAAACATGAACGCGCGCTGGGGTAAGCACCGCACGCAAGTCTTTTGACCTGTCACCTTGCCTATGAAGAGCGCGGCTAGGGACGAAGCAAGCGCTCAGCCAGCCAAATGCCCCTTAGGCCGCAATACTTCGATTTACCAATCTGGCGGCGTGGCGACCAAATCTGTCTGCTGCATCACATTGAAATTGAATACAGATTTTAGCGCTGGCGGCTGACGCTTTGCCCAGGCATTGTTCCCGGGAATAATCCGAAAACTTCCCGTCACAAGGTCGCCAGTCTCAATATGTATCGATTAGGTCTCATCGTAGTTTTGGCGCTCGCCGCTTGCGACAAGCCGCAATCGGAGGCCTATACGGCCGAGCATGAGAACAATTTCATACCAGTTGCGGTTGAACTGCAATTGGCTGAAGGGGCCCAGAGGATTGACGGCACAGCAACCCTGCTCATTCCTGACGCACTAACGCTGCTCAATGCAGAGCTTCGCGCGGCTGAAGTTGCTTCGGCCTTCAGCCAGCGCACGGTTGGACGCTTCAAAGACACGCGCACGCTTGGCGAGCAGCGCGTTGACAATGCTGAACGTCAAGCCGCTGTCGATGCGACGCAGTTGGCTCTACTCGAACTGCGGCTGCGCAACGCTTGGGGCGATCGTGCGCCGTTCTTGGATGCAGAAAAACGCCAACAGCTGGTTGATGAGCTTTCGTCCGGCAAGACTACGCTAATCCGTCTCGATTTTCCTCAGTCCGTCGAGCGGGATCCCACGAATGTTCGCGTCGCGCCACTCGGGCGCGGCGAAGTCATGCAGCTAACGGCAGTTTGGGCGGCACCATCCGGTAATCTTGCGATGCCGGGTACATCTTTCTTCGGAATAATGCCAACCGGACCGGGGCTACGGCCAGGCGACCGCGCTAAAGTCACGGCCGAGCGCAGCGCGCCAACTTCAGGGGTAATCGTACCGGCATCGGCTGTCGTCGTGTTTGCCGGCGAGTCATGGTGCTTTGTCGAGACGCAGCCCGGACAATTCGAGCGCAAGCGACTGTCGCTCGCGATACCGGTCGGAGAGGGCTATCTCACCAACGAGTTCGCCGTTGGAACCAAGGTCGCCGTACATGGCGCATCCGTACTCCTGGCGCGCGAGGCCGGGCCCGGCGTGCTTGACGATGACGACATCGTGGACGAAAGCACGCCGCCCACCAAAAAACCGGCCGATGAGAAAGAACAGAAGTCCGATCAGCCGACGGTCAGCCAGCCTGTGGCGAGCACAGACTCCAACTAGGTGCTAAGCATATGGATTCTCTGATCCGGTGGTCGATCAAATACCGCACAGCGGTCGCGGCGCTGTCTATCGTATGGCTGGTCGCTGGCGTTTTCTTTGCACTCAGGGCTCCGCTTGATGTGTTTCCGGAATTCGTGCCGCCGCAAGTCACAATCCAGACTGAAGTGCCGGGCTTTGCGCCGGAGCATGTCGAGCAAATCGTGACGCGACCAATCGAGTCAGCGGTCAACGGCGCGCCTGGCATCGCATCTATCCGCTCGGAGTCGGTTTATGGACTTTCGGTCGTTCTGATCACCTTCGAAGTGGACGTCGATCCGGTCACGATCCGCCAAGGTATTTCCGAGCGCTTGGCGACGCTGGCAGGCGAATTACCGACCGGCGTTGCGCAACCCAAGCTCACGCCGCTCACGTCAAGCACCATGGACGTTCTGAAATTCGGTCTCGTATCGAACGTCGTCGATGCCTATACGCTGAGGGACATTGCTGATTGGACCATAAACCCTCAGTTATTGGCGTTGCCCGGTATCGCGCGTGTCACTGTGTATGGCGGCGCCATTCGTCAAGTTCAGATCCAACCCGATCTTGACCGCCTCTCGGGCCTGGGCCTCACGATCAACGACGTGATGCAAGCTGGACGCGCGGCTTTGGCATTGCGTGGCGGCGGTACGATCGACACGAGCGCGCAGCGCATCACGCTCGACGCGCCGCCCCCGGCACCTGACCCCCAGGCGATCGCACAGGCGCTCGTGGTCATGCAGGACAACATGCCGATTACGATCGGGCAAGTGGCGAAGGTGACCATCGGCCCGGCAGTGCCGATCGGCGATGCAACGATCTTGGGGAAGCCCGGCGTACTGGTCACCGTCTCTAGTCAATTTGGCGCGAACACGCTCAAGGCGACGGAAGCGGTTGAAAGTGCCCTCGCCAATCTGAGGCCCGCACTTGCTCAGCGCGGAATTGACGTCATTCTGCTTCATCGTCCAGCGTCATTCATTGAGCGCGCCCTTGGCAACCTTGAGCATGCACTAGCGCTCGGCTCGGCGCTAATCCTTGCGGTGCTCTACGCGTTCCTGCGAAGCTGGAAGGCCGCACTGATCTCGTTCTTAGCCATTCCCTTGTCGTTGCTCGCGGCAATCGTTGTGCTCGCTGAGTTCGGCCAGACGCTCAACACGATGACGCTCGGCGGTTTTGCGCTGGCACTTGGCGTACTCGTTGATGACGCGATCATAGACATTGAGAATATCATGCGGCGGTTGCGTATAGCCAAAGCGGAAGGGCGCCATAACGATCTTGAGACAATAGAGGATGCCTCGATCGAGATCAGAGGATCGATGCTGTATGGTACGCTCGCAGTTATCTTCGTCTTCTTGCCGATCCTATTTGCGGGCGGCGTCCAGGGCCGGTTTATCGGGCCGATGGCTCTCACCTTCATCATTGCCGTCATCGCGTCGATGGTCGTTGCGCTCACCGTCACACCGGCACTCTGTGCACTGCTTCTCAAGGGAGACGAGACCAAAGAGACGCCGCGTATTCTAGATCGAATGAAGGACGTTCAGAGCTGGTGCATGGAAGTGGTACGCGCGCACTGGGGGCTTACGGTTGCCGCGCTTGCAGCGGCGGCAGCGGCTTCCATCGCAGTCGCTCCGTTCCTTCGCAGTGAACTCATTCCGCAATTCCGTGAAGGGCATTTCGTCATACAAATGGCGACGGCAGCGCAGGGCACGTCTGTTGGAGACGTGGTCGCAACCGGCATCCGCGTTTCAAACGAACTCCTGAAACTGCCGTTCATTCGCGCGGTTGGGCATCAAATCGGCCGGGCTGAGGCTGGCGAGGATACGTGGAGCCCCGACAAGAGCGAATTCCACGTCGAGCTTACGGACAAGCATGAAGAGACAGAAACCGAAGCTCAGGAGAAGATCAGGGAGATTCTTGAAAAATTTCCCGAGGTTCGTACGGAAGCGATGACATTTCTCGGCGACCGGATTAGCGAAAGCCTAAGCGGTGAGACGGCGCAGATGCTCATCAATTTAAGTGGAACAGATCTTGAAACTCTCGAAAGCGCTGCGGAAGACGTCCAAGCGGCAATCGCGCCGGTTAAGGGCGTTGACGACCTAAGAGTTCCAAGGGCGGTCAAAGTGCCGACAATCGCCCTGAAACTCGATCACGCCGCATTGGCCAACTACGGCCTTACCGCTCAAGATGCTTTGGAAACCGTACAGACGGCGTTTGCAGGAACCACGATCGGCCAGAGCTATAGCGGTGCGCAGACTGTCGATGTCGTCGTCATTCTTCCGCCCGAGAAGCGCAATCGTGTCGAGCAGCTTTCCAACTTGCTCATCAGCAATGCGAAAACGCGCGTCCTTCTTGGAAATGTGGCTTCGATCACGATGACCGATGGCCGCTCGAACATTCAGCACGAGGGCGCGCAGCGGCGCGTCAATGTGAACTTCAACGGTTCCGACGACCGCTCGCTTCGAGACACGGTTGCCGACGTAAAAATGCGGATTGAAGCATTGAAGCTGCCGACGGGTGTCTACGTCTCGTACGCTGGCCAAGCCGAGGAAGAGCGCGCTGGTCAGATAAGGTTGGCGCTGTTGACCGTGCTTAGCATAGCCTTGGTCGTAATCGTTCTGACGGCTGCCTTCAAACGCCGCGCGCTCGCTGCTGTGCTCCTGATCAACGTGCCGTTCTGTCTCATCGGCGGCATGGCGGCGATCGTCGCGAGCGGCATCGGCCTCACACTCGGCAGTCTCGTAGGTCTTGTCACCGTTTTCGGGATCGGCGCCCGCAACTCGGTGATGATGCTGGCCCACGTCGAACATTTGGTCGATCGGGAAGGCCACCCATGGTCGGCGCACACTATCCGTGTTGCGGCGGCAGAGCGCTTCGCCCCGGTGTTCATGACGGCGCTGATGGCGGCGCTCGGGCTCGTTCCTTTGGCCCTCGGCCTTGGCCGTCCGGGCCACGAAATTGAAGCGCCCATGGCGATTGCAGTGCTCGGAGGGCTCACAACGGCAACCTTCCTCAACTTGGTCGTCTTGCCAGAAGCGCTCATTCGCCTGCAATGGTGGCTAGGACTAGGCGCCGGAATTTCCAATGACTTCGGCGATGCGGCGGATCGTGAGACCGCACTAGCGATCGGCAAAGGCTGAGTTGTCGACGTGAAATGTGATTGTCAGAACCTGAGGGGCAGTGTCCGCTGTCGCTCGTAAAGATGTGCTTTGAATTCTCGGCCGTCCGGACCGCCCGGTATGCGCTGATCCATTCGTACACGCAAAATTGCGCGATTAGGATTGACACTCATTCGCAACTAGGATGTTGTATAAAACGTGACGGTTCCCCGAGGCGGCAACGCCCGACGGGTGAAAAGGGAACGCGGTGCGATGCGTGAGCATCTATGCCACGGCTGCCCCCGCAACTGTAAGCGGTGAGTCTCCTCCGCAATGCCACTGATCGCCTCTTTCGGCTGGTCGGGAAGGTAGGAGAGGGACGCTTGAGCCGTGAGCCAGGAGACCTGCCGGCACAAGTCGCCTATCTTCCATGCGGGGCGCATGGCAGAGCGGAAAGCCGTCTTGGCGACGAGCACGTTATACTCGGGATCGCTACCGGCATGTCGCAGCCCTTTCGACATTTTCTGACGTTTGAGATGGACTTTTTCTGTTTCCGAAGTCGTTCGGTTTCGGTCATGCCTATCTCTGCTCTGACAGCCAGTCTGCGCGTCCCGTTCATCGCCAATCAACGAGGTTGCAGATGGCTTTTACACGTTCCAGAATCGCAAACCGGATAGCTGCCAAAGTGGCAGCAGGTTTCGTCGCCTTGGCGGCGATCATGCCTTTCGGTTGTATCGTTTTCGCTGCAGAAGATGACGCCAAGCACTTTCCGGAGGTCTCGATCGGATCGAGCCTGCCGAACGAATTGGCTGATCCTCTAGGTGCGCGTTCTGCGCTCTCGCGCTATGGCATCGTCCAAACTGCCATCTACACCGGCGAGGTGTTCGAGAACATCCGTGGCGGCTTTGCCGAGGGTGGCCATTATCATGGCCT
Organism: Hyphomicrobium sp.; assembly: GCA_019748215.1. GTDB lineage: Bacteria > Pseudomonadota > Alphaproteobacteria > Rhizobiales > Hyphomicrobiaceae > Hyphomicrobium_B. The sequence goes on along the minus strand of JAIEPV010000033.1, from coordinate 20,587 downwards.
CGTCAATGTCGCGACAGATATCGATATGGGAACGTTCATCGGCTGGCAGGGAATGTCGTTTCACACCAGTATGTTTGTGACTCACGGATCAAGCATCACCGCCGACAATGTCGGAACAATCGCCGCCGTAAGCCATATCGAAGCGACCCCTTCGATCAGACTGTTTGAGGCATGGCTCGACCAAAGTCTTCTAGGTGGAGCCGCGTCCATACGGTTTGGGCAGCTCGCCATCGACGCGGAGTTTGCAACACTCGATACCGGCGGCGCATTTATCTCATCGACCTTCGGCTGGAATACCCTGATGACCGACAATCTACCGAACGGTGGTCCGATCTATCCGCTCGCCGCGCCCGGCGTGAGGGTAAAAGTTCAGCCAACCGCTGGTTTGGTACTACAAGCAGCAATCTTCAATGGCGATCCAGTTGGAGATTGCGAAGGCGATCCACAGAAATGCAACGATCACGGCCTCGAGTTTCGGTTGAAAGACCCGCCGCTCGTTATGGCGGAATTGGCCTATACGCATAGTCTTTCGTTGCCAGGCGCGATTAAAATCGGCAGCTGGATCAGTTTTGATGATTTCAAGGACCAGCGTTTAAGCGACGACGGGCGTTCGCAGGCTGACCCCGCATCCAGCGGCGAACCGCGGCTCTATGACGAAAACTACGGTTTCTACGCCACTATTCAGCAGATGCTCTTCCAAGTGCCCGGAAGCGAGGACCGCGGGCTCACTCTGTTTGCCCGCGTCGCGGCAAGTCCAGAAGACCGGAACCAGATCGATTTGTATGTCGAGGGTGGGGTCACTTTAGCAGGCCTCATCAATGCCCGACCGAATGACGTCTTGGGCATCGGTTTGGCTTACACGCACATCTCAGATCGAGCATCCAGATTGGAGCAAGACACACATTTTTTCAATGGCACATTCGGTTCTGTCCGATCATATGAGACGCTTCTGGAGATCAGCTACACGGCCGAGATCATGCCGGGCTGGAGTCTGCAACCCGATTTTCAGTACTATTGGAATCCGGGCGGGAACATGCCGCATCCCGTCGACACAGATGGTGCTCGTCTCTTAGAGAGCACTGCGGTAATTGGACTGCGCACGAAAGTTGTCTACTAAACAGACATTGCCAGCGGCTACCTCACAGGTGGGCACAGGTAGCCGTATGGCGTGTCGACCTCAAAGCGATTTTCTTGCCGTGATCAGGACTTTGGTGCGGACGCTGTAATTGACTATGCTGGCAACTGCGCTTCGAAGTCTGGTCCAGCAGAGCTTTCAGCCTCCTGTCGAATAGCCTGACCGATCCTGAACGTCTTGCAGAACGCCGGTCGGCCCAAAAGAGTCAGGATCGTCGATGATACGATACCACCGATAACGACCGTCGCTGGCGGGCGCTGCACATCAGAGCCCGCGCCGACGCGCAACGCCATTGGAACGAAGCCGAGGCTGGCGCCGCGTGCTGTCATCAGCACGGCACGAAGGCAGATCAACGCGCTTTCCGTAATCGCATCGTCAAGATACACGCAATGAGAGACGCGCAAGCAGTGCACAACGATATCGAACGCCTCAATACTGATTGCACCTGCGTCACGCTCGATCGCGGGGCCCTGTGCCGGGCGATCGAAGAGGCTGTAGGCGATCCAGATTTCTGCCGCGCATTGAGAGTGACCCACCCTCATCTACTTTCAGCGCAGCCGGTGTTCCTCACAAAAGCGCATGCTGAGCGGATGCAGCAGATCATCCTTGCCATTGAAGCGATTGCGCGCCTGCCAGAATATCAATCGGCGGCGCTTGCAAATGCTGTGGAGATTGCGCGCTATCGGCCCGGGCCCATCGGCGTCTTCATGGGGTATGATTTTCACTTGGGCGCTGACGGTCCTCAACTGATTGAAATTAACACCAACGCAGGTGGCGCACTTATTAACGCATACTTGCTGCAGGCCCAGATGTCGTGTTGCAGCGACATGAGTGTCGCCAAAGCCATGCGGATTGATTTTGATGCGCTGTGCTCGGACTTCGTCGCGCGTTTCGCCGCCGAGTGGAAGCGGCAGGGCCGGACAGGGGCTATTGAGACGATCGCCATCGTCGATCACACTCCCCGCGAGCAATACCTGTATCCCGAGTTCGTCCTGTTCCAGCGACTGTTTGAAAAGCACAGTATCGGCGCCAGTATTGCTTCTCCGACCGATCTAACGCATCGCGGCGGCCATTTGTGGCACGGACAACGCCGCATCGATCTCGTCTACAATCGTCTGACAGACTTTACTCTGGAGCAACCTGAGAACTCAGCACTCCGCAGTGCTTATTTGGCTGGTGACGTTGTCGTAACACCAAACCCCTGGACACATGCAGTCTACGCCAACAAATCCAATCTCGTGCTCCTGAGCGATGCCAATAAATTGCGGACGTGGGGTGTCTCCGAAGAACTTATTGGCGTTGTACAAAGCGGCATACCGCGCACGATCGCAGTGACGCCAGAGAGTGCTGAGGATTTATGGAACCAGCGCAATAAATGGTTCTTCAAGCCCGAAGCGGGTTATGGGGGCAGGGCGACGTACCGCGGTGATAAGATCACACGGCGGGTCTGGGAAGAGATACGAGATGCGAGCTACGTGGCCCAGATGATTGTAGCGCCAAGCACGCGAAAGATTACCATCGATGGAAAGCAGCACAGCCTGAAAGCGGATCTCCGCAATTACACATACGACGGCAAGGTGCAGTTGATCGCGGCGCGCTTGTATCAGGGGCAGACAACGAATTTTCGGACACAAGGCGGCGGCTTCGCACCGGTATTTGTTCGGAATGAGCCAACCCTGCAATAGCCGACGCTGTACCCAGGATTGGAACATGTTTGAAACACTCCTCATAACTTTGGTCCCCGCGGCTGTGACCGTACTCGGCGCTGCGATTGCGACGTGGCGGCGGCCCAACGCGTTGATGACCAGCGCGCTCCAACATTTCGCGGCTGGGGTCGTGTTTGCAGCAGCTGCGGTCGAAATCCTGCCGAACCTCAAGCATGCCGGTTCGGTTTGGCCGGTGGTCATCGGTGGCGGTGCCGGACTTCTCGTTATGTTGGCGATCGAAGAACTAGGGCGGCGGACGAAGGGACAAACGGGCCTCATCACGCTGATAGCCGTCGATGTTTTGATCGATGGACTGGTGTTGGGCTTGGGCTTCGCCGCGGGCGAAAAAGCGGGGATATTGCTGACCGTCGCGCTGACACTTGAGGTTCTCTTCCTCGGACTAGCGCTTTCAACTGAACTAATGGAAGAGGCGATGCCCGCTGCACGCATCATTTCTATAACTGCCGCGATCGCACTATTGCTCCCCATCGGCGCAGTTCTCGCGGCGCCCATTACGACGCTATCTCCTGCAGTCGTGAAGGGTTTTTTCGCGTTCGGACTTATTGCTCTGCTGTATCTCGTAACTGAGGAACTCCTCGTCGAGGCCCACGAAGTACCCGAGCGGCCATGGATCACAGCGATGTTCTTCGTAGGTTTTCTGCTGCTGTTTCTGCTCGAAGAGGCTATCGCATAAAACTCAGACACTAATGCACTCACGCCCGCAGGCTGTTAAAGCATCTTCCGGCCGAACGACTTGCAGTGTCCGAAATGTGTTTGTGTGCTGAAGCCCAAATGAACACAGTGTTCAAGGCGCATACACGTCGCACGCGCTATTCCTAAAGCATCGCACGGCTTTCGACAGGGCATCGATCCGGCCAGCCGCGCTAGAGTTCCAAGCCGCACCCCCGCAGCTTGGATAGTGCTCGAGGAGGAGCCATAATGTCTCGTAAAGCAATTGCATCAGCGATCTTTGGCGCACTGGCCGCTGCTGTCATGGCGGTTCCCGCCAACGCTCTGCCGGCTTCGGCTGCAAATCTGGCAGCCGTAGACGCAACAGCAACGGTTCAGCCAGTTGCACATCACCGCGGTTACAATCGCGGTCATAACCGCGGCATCCGCTTGTTCTTTGGTGGCGGTCGCCGTCATGGCGGCTGGGCCAACAACAACGGTTGGCGGGGTAACTACGGTCGGCGCACCCACCGCGGCAATGGCTATGGCAGCGGTTACGGCCGGGGCTATGGCGGCGGTCACGGTCGTAGCTACTAATTCTCAGCCTATCATCTAGAAATTCGAGGTCATGGCGCGGCTCGTTTGACCGCGCCATGACATTAAACTGCCCGAATAACTAAGTAATCAAGCGCATCTGATAATTACAAAGGGGACGTCTATGAAACTTACATTCGTCGCAGCTGTAGCCGCCATCGCATTTACATCGCCAGCGCTTGCCGTCGGTGGGCACTGCGACGCAGATATGGATGCCATCAAGGCGGCAATGACGAAGGCTAAGCTCAGCGACGCCGACATGAAAACTGTCAAAGATGCGCTCGCCAATGCGGAAACGTTGGACAAGGCCGGCAAAGAGGAAGATTGCGAGAAATCTCTGGCGCCCGCCATGAAACTCGTTGGCGTTCAGGAACAGCACAAAGAATAACTTCAATTTCGGAACGACAAAGTGAAGTTCTAAAGAAGGCACCTGCTGAACTCTATATGTCAAAAAGGGCGGTGCCTCTGATCAAGGCGCCGCCCGATTTAGTTTGCGTAGGCTTGGACCGCTATTTGTGCTATACTTTTTGTAGGTGAGTACGTTTAGGAGTCGCGGGCATGGATCAAATTCGCCAGAGGATTTTGGCCCTTAGAGCAGGTAGCTGCTGGAAAGCGATTTGGGTGGTTGCTGGCGTTGCAGTTGCTGGTGCCCTGACGTCCGCAAATCCAGTTAGCGCCGCGCCACTGGGCGGCAACATTGCTCATGTGAGGTCGCTTCTTTCGGGTTCTTCAGGCCCGGTACATCTTGCTCACAAACGCCGCTATCGACATTGCCATGGCAGCCGTCGCTGTCATGGGCGAGGCCAATATTATCGCTATCAACCGACGCCCTATGTGTATGTGCCGCGGTTCTATGCGCCGTATGGCTATGGTGGTTACGGCTACGGTTATGGCGGCTATGGCTACGGGAATTCCTGGGGCTACGGCGGACATCACTATGGACATCATTTTGGTGGTCACCACGGCGGTCATCACTTTGGAGGACATCATGGCGGGCACCATTAGTTATAAACTCTTCACCCTTTCTGACTGCCAACTGCAGGCCGGTCAGTAACTGAGAACCCAATAGTTGAGAAATCCAGTGCGGCGAAAGTCCTCAATGATTTCTATAACAACAAACGTCATCAAGAACCAAAAGACTTCGGTGAGCGAGCGCGAAAAGGCTCGAACGTTGACCTCAATTCTTGCATCGAGAGTTGGTACCGCCAGCCGTGGAAAGAAGCGCGGAACGGTCCTGACGTAGCGATCAAAGTTCGTGCCAAACATTTCGTAAAGGCGCTTTTCTTCACTTCGAATGATGAAGTGATAAAACGATGCAAAGATAGCCCCTGAAATCACAGCGAGGGTCAAATTTTGAGCGGCAAAGCAAATGCCCAGGACGCCAAGAAACGAAAAGAAATAGAGCGGATTTCGGCTAAGCGAATAGGGACCAACGACGCATAACTCCCGGTCTTTCCGACCGCTGATGTAGAGCGAACACCAAATTCTGCCAATAACAGCTACACACACCACTGCAAAACCAGCGTATTCGACAATCTTGTACGCGACTGTTTCAAATCCTTCGGAACGGGTGCTAACTAACCCGAACACCCAGACCGGAAAGAATATCGCGGTAATAGTCGTGCGCCATTTTTCGAAAGGCGTTTTTGGCATGTGTATAGCGGGAACGGCAGTCATAAATACGTTTCCTGTGTTGGAATTTCTACGAAGATCATGCTGAAGCCAGACTAGAACTTTGCGGCAGAACAGACGCCGCTTGAAGGTTTCGAGCTTCCTGGTTGGGGCCCTTAAGCCCCATCCGCCTTTCGGCCATGGAGCATGCGGACGGTTACCGTGCCGCGCTCACTCGACATTACTAGCGATGTCTTTGCATCGCACGTCGGCTTGTGGGGCAGCCAGTACCGTATCGTCGTATCGCTCGCCTGCTCGACTGGACCTTCAGGAGCCGCTCTCAACTGCTTTTCGAATTCGGCTCTAAAATCTTCGAACGCTTGCGGGGAGCCAACTTTCGCGGTCATCGAGCAGATGTAGACTCCCTGTGCGTCATTGACCTTCGACTGCATGACCGCGACGCTGCCGACCTCATCACTGAATGTCCAACCGTTGACCATCGTTGTTGTGCCGTTCGAAACTTTTTTCAGTTCGATGTCACCAACCGCCGACCAGTTTTTAGCCGCCGCTAACGCTGCGAGGCCCTTCTCATTCTCCCCATTCTGAAGACACGACTGACCAGCGAGGCTGACGAGGCGAGCGATTGCCTGCCGATGGGAAATCTCTGCCGTGATCGTGCTGTTGTCGATTGCCTGCGTGGCGGCGACAGGACTTCCATTTCGAATTGGCAGCGCGCGCAATCTCTCCGCTGCGTGCGCGAGAGACGAGTCCAATTCGATAGCCTTTAAGTAGTCCTTACGCGCCTGCTCGAAGTCGCTCTGTCGATAGAACACATCTCCTCTGGATGAATAGGAGAGCGCATCTTTCGGGTTCAGGTGAATGGCTTGGGTAAAGTCGATGAGCGCCTTGGCGTAGGCGCCCATCCTGCCGAAGGCAATCCCACGATTGAAGTAAATCAGAAACTGATCTGGCTTGAGCGCAATGGCCCTGCCGTAGTCGGCAATAGCGTCTTTGTATCTTTTTAATTGCGAGTAAATATTACCCCGATTCATGAGTGCCAGATACATGTCCGGAGCAATCTTCAACGTCTCACTGAAGTCCGCAAGAGCGCGTTCGAGATCGCGCATCCGATAGTAAGCATTTCCCCTATTGTAATACACTCTCGCGTCCGCTGGTTTCAGTTTCAGCAGTTCGCTGAATTCTAAAATCGCCGTCGCAAAATCACCGGCCAAATAGGCAGTCAGCCCTTTGTCTGCGAAGGCCTGTGCGTTCGCATTCTCGTAATCGAGACGCGGTACGGACGACAAGTCGAGCGGAAGACGATCTGTCGAAGTTGGAGCGGCAACGGCGACAGTTCTAATATCAAAGAGCACCATGGCCAAAATGACCACCGCAAGCCATGCTTTAATAATTCTGGCCATGATGCTTCCAGTCTCGTTTGACAGTGTCGCACTCAGCGGCATCGACCACTAGTGATGACCGCCATGGTGGCCGCCATGGTGGCCGCCGTGATGTCCACCGTGATGCCGGCCAAAGCCCCCAAATCCATATCCGCGATGGCGACGATGGTGCCCACCACGGAACCTAATGAACGGAAGGCCGTAACCATAGAACCCACGCCCCCGATAATGGCGGCGGTGGTGTCTACGGTGATGGCGGTGCCTCACCTCTTGAACCACGCTTGAATCTCTGAGGCTAGCTCCCGTAGCACCTGGGGCAAGTGGCGCCGCATTTGGTGATGAAGCCGGCAATGCTAAGAACGCGACACTTGCAAGGGCCGCGAGAAGCCAAGTTGCTTTCATTTGGCAGTCTCCTCTTTTTCCTGATTGAGCCACCGGACAGCGCAGGTTGCAAAATATCCGATCGGCCTATCGCTTTTCGGTCCGGCTGATGTCGGACTCGCTGCTTTAACGCGGACATCGACAACGATGAACGCGCGGTCGGTGTGGAACATCACTGCAAAGTTCCTGACGGATACAATCCTTCGACCAGAGGCAAGAGGCCTTTGATCTTCTTCACTCCTAGCGCCGCAGCGCTAGCATCTTTAGCTTCTGCGGCGTGGTGCAAATCATCCGCTGATTTGTCGAGCTGCTTTAGAACCGACGCCAGCTTCGTCTTGTTTTCCGCCGTCACCATGTCTGATTTTTCTTCAAGCGTATGGATAGCGCCTTCGAGCTGCTCGCCGATTTCATGAACAGCCTCGATTTTGTTCTCGCCAACGAGAGTCTCCGCTTCTCCTACTTTGGTCTTCATGAAGACCCACGCCTCCTTCACGGAATCAAAAGAAACCTTCTCAAAATGCGCCTTTTTTTCTGCATGGCCGTGCTCTGCGCCGTGGTCATGCTTGTCCTCAGCTGAGGCCGGCAGCGATCCCGCGATAGCGCAAGCCGCGAAGCCTGCGATGAAAGCCTTCTGAAATGTCATGATATAGACTCCTTCACTACAAGTGGTGTGGGGGCTTCGGTTTTCTGAACTTCATCACTGAGGCAGAAGCGTTTGTAGAGTGCTGGCAGAACCAGCAACGTAAGCAGCGTCGCGCTTATCAATCCACCAATCACAACAGTCGCGAGCGGCTTTTGAACCTCGGCGCCGGTCCCCGTTGCGATCGCCATGGGCACAAAGCCAAGCGACGCGACGAGCGCTGTCATCAACACTGGCCGTAGACGGGTCATCGCTCCTTCTACAAGCGCCCGCTCGCCCGCAAGACCCTTCATGCGCAGCTGATTGATATAGGTGACCATGACGAGGCCGTTCAGTACGGCGATGCCGGACAACGCTATGAAGCCGACGGCCGCGGAGATCGAGAACGGCATACCGCGGAGATAGAGCGTGAGGATACCACCAGATATCGCTAGCGGAACGCCCGAGAAGACGACGAGCGACTCGCGCACGCTCCCGAGCGCTGTGAACAGCATGAGAAAGATCACGAAGAAGCAGGCAGGAACGACGACGAGCAGGCGATTGCGTGCCGCCTGTAGATTCTCGAACTGTCCGCCCCACGTCAGCCATTCGCCGGCTGGTACTTTCACCTCGGCGTCAATCTTGCTCTGCGCCTCAGCCACGAACGATCCGATGTCACGTCCGCGGACGTTGGCCTGTACGACAACCCTGCGCTTGCCGTTCTCACGACTAATTTGATTTGGCCCTTCTTCGATGTCGAAGCGGGCGATGGATTTCAATGGAATGAACGAGGGCCGCGATGAATCCGCGGCACCATCAGGTTTCGGCAAGGGAATTGGCAGGTTCCCGAGCGCGTCGATGTCGTCGCGGATCTTGTCGGGCAGTCGGACAAGAATTTGGAACCGGCGATCACCTTGGAACAGCATCCCGGCTTCCCTGCCGCCGACAGCAATCGATACGATGTCAAGCACGTCCGACACATTGAGCCCGTTGCGAGCAATAGCGTCTTTATCGAGCTTCACATCTAGCATCGGCAAGCCGGTCGTTTGCTCAACTTTGACGTCCGCCGCGCCGTCGACCGCGCGCAAGACGCTGGCGACTTTTGTCGCTGTTGACGTCATTTGATCAAAGTCGTCACCGAACACCTTGACAGCAACGTCACTGCGCACGCCGGCGATCAATTCATTGAATCGCATCTGAATCGGCTGAGTATATTCGTAATTATTGCCGGGCAATTCTCCTACGGCCTTGGCAATGCGATCGACGACCGCCGATTTATCGTCAGAAGGGTTGGGCCATTCATATTGCGGCTTCAGGATAATGAACGTGTCGGAGACGTGCGGCGGCATAGGGTCCGCTGCCATTTCCGCGGTTCCCGTTTTTGAAAAGACAAAAGCGACTTCCGGCTGCGCGCGCACGGCCGCTTCGACCTGCAACTGCATGCCTTGTGATTGTGAAAGGGATGTCGACGGGATGCGCATCGCGTGCATAGCCACGTCTTTCTCATCGAGCGTCGGAATGAATTCCTGCCCGAGCCGCGTAAACAAAAGTAGCGTGAACACGAAGAAACCTGTTGCAAGCAGAATGACGTACTTCGGGTCCTTTAACGCGCCATCCAAAGCGGGTGCATACCAGCGCTTAGCCACTCTGATTATAGGGTTTTCGGTTTCAGAAACTTTGCCAGAGATGAATATTGCGATCATTGCGGGAACCAATGTCAGCGACAAAACGAAGGCCGCCACAAGCGCAATGATGACTGTCAACGCCATCGGCTCGAACATTTTGCCTTCGACACCGGTGAACGTCAGCAGCGGGAAGTAGACGGTAATGATGATCGCTTGACCGAAAACGGATGGCTGGATCATCTCTTTGCTCGCGGCCATCACTTCATGCATGCGCTCGGAAAGATCGAGCAGCCGCCCCTCGTGGTGCTGCCGTTCTGCGAGACGCCGCAGCGCATTCTCCGTAATGATCACAGCGCCATCCACGATCAGACCGAAATCGAGCGCGCCGAGGCTCATTAGGTTTGCCGATATGCCGCCTTGCAGCATGCCAATCGCTGTCAGCAGCATCGTGACTGGGATAACAAGCGCGGTAATCAGAGCAGCGCGAAAATTCCCAAGCATTAAAAACAGAACGACGATAACGAGCAGTGCGCCCTCGGCCAAATTCTTGGCGACCGTTCTAACCGTCGCATTGACGAGTTTCGTGCGGTCTAGAACTGTCGTGACGGTGATATCAGGGGGTAGAGATTTGACGATGCCCTGCATTTTCTCGCTGACGGCAGACGCGACCGTGCGACTGTTGCCGCCCTTCAGCATCATGGCCGTGCCAACAACGACCTCATTCCCGTTCTCGCTTGCCGAGCCCGTTCTAAGCTCGCGGCCGATCCCGACCTCCGCGACGGTCTTGAGATAGACAGGCACACCGGCTTCGTTGGCAATAATGATATTGCCGATATCTTCAGCTGATTGAACGCGGCCATCGGCGCGGACGACGTATGACTCGCCCTTGCGCTCGATATATCCGGCGCCCACGCTGGTGTTGTTTCGCTCCAACGCCGTGATGATGTCCGAGAACGTCAGCCCGAGCGACAAAAGTTTCTGCGGGTCGGGCTGAACCTGGAACTGCTGCTCGTAGCCGCCGATTGTATCGATTTCGGCGACGCCCGGAACGCCCTTCAGCTGAGGGCGAATGATCCAATCCTGCACGGTTCGCAAGTACATCGCGAACTCGAAGTCTTGCTTGAGAACTAGGCCTTCCGGCGTCAGATAGCTGCCGTCACTTTGCCAGCCCGGCTGACCATCTTTGACTTCAGCGCCTTTGCCGCGCGGATGCTCATAATGCGTCGTCCACATGAAGATTTCGCCGAGCCCCGTCGATACGGCACCCATCTTCGGCTCAGCGCCAACCGGCAGGTTCTCCTTGGCTGCCGACAGCCGTTCCGTGATCTGCGTGCGAGCGAAATAGACGTCCATGCTCTCTGCAAAAACGGCGGTCACTTGCGAAAAGCCATTGCGTGAAAGTGATCTTGTGTACGACAGCCCAGGAATCCCCGCCAAAGCTGTCTCAATTGGAAAGGTAACGTTCTTCTCAATTTCAAACGGTGAGAGCGACGGCGCTTCCGTGTTGATCTGCACTTGGTTGTTGGTGATGTCGGGAACAGCGTCGATAGGCAACTTCTGCAAGGACTGCAGGCCGAACGCCGACATCGCGGCGACGAGCAGCACGACCAGAAAGCGGTGCTGAAGGGAAAAACTGAGGATACGCTCGATCATTGTGCTTTTTTGCTCTCAGTGCTCGTGCTCGGCTTCGGCTTTGCCGAGCTCTGCCTTGAGGGTGAAAGTGTTGCTTGTCGCCACGGTCTCGCCGAACTCAAGGCCGGAGAGGATTTCAGCATTCGTTGAATCTTCCCGTCCAGTCGTCACGGGCCGCATGCGAAAGCCAGGTCCGTCATTCACGAACACCACGGTCTGTCCCTTCACAGTCTGGATCGCTCCCCGTGGGACGAGAAGGGGTACGTCCAGCTTGCCCGAAATGAGTTGCGCGTTGACAAAATCTCCAAGGCGCCATTGTCCGCCCGCGTTATCAAGCGTTGCAATGATTTTCGCAGATCTTGTTTCAGTATCGATCGCCGGGTTTATGGCGACGATCTTCGCCATCGCAGTCTTACCGCCTGACGACACGCGGACGTCCTGACCCTCTTTGGCAAAAGGCAAATCTGCGGGTGAAATAGAAATTTCCACCCAGACAGTCGCGAGATCGGCGATTGAGAATGCTTCGCGGTCCGTGCCGACGATTTGGCCCATTACGATGTCGCGTGCGATCACGCGACCCGCAATTGGCGAGCGGATATCGTAGAAGCGGTAGTTTGCTTCGTCGCTGGCCGTCGGAAGTTTTGCGATCTCGTCTTCAGAAAGTCCGATCGTGTGGAGCCGTTGATGCGCGAGATCGCGCTTGATGAGCGCTTCCTGATGAACATTCTTGGCGTTCAAATAGTCCTGCTCTGCCGTGACTTTTTGTTTCCAGAGCCGCTCTTCTCTCTCAAACGTCGACTTGGCCAACTCTTCGGTGCGGCGCGCAGCGAGGTATTCGCCTTTGGCGTCGGCAATCTCGCGGCTTTCGAGCGTGGCGATAACTTCGCCTTCGGCGACCATATCGCCGACCTGCTTGGTGACTTTGGCGACCGTTCCGGCCAGTTTCGGCACAATCTTCGCCTGCGCGTTGGCGTTGATCGCGATTCGGCCTGGAACAGCGATCTCCTTGATCAACGCACCCGACATGACCGGCGCCATATCGATGCCGGTCGCCGCGATTTGCGCTGCCGTCAGTTTGATGAAGCCTTCGCCACCTTCTTCAGCATGGTCGCCACCCTCGTGGCCATGCTCGTCCCTAGCAGCCCCGGCCGGCTTTTCAGCTCCATGCCCGGCGTGCCCTTTCTCGTCGTGTTTATCGCCCTCGGCGTGCTTTGCTTCCCCGGTCTCTGGCGCGGCTTTGATCGCCATCGCCTCCGAGCCGAGCCCAACTTTTTCTTTGATTGCGGTCAGCAACCCGTCTTCACAAACCTTGGCACCAAAACCTTCTTGGGCATGGGCTGCTTCACCGCCACCGCCATGTCCGTGCGCGTCTGCAGCCGGTTTTGCCGGGCCGCAGGCAGCACTGAATTCACGAACGCCAATGACGGAAAAAAGACCGACGGCTGCGAGCGCTACCAGCGCTTTAGTCAACGAGATCATCGCTACTTACCTTTATAGCCCGCCGAGGTCGCGGCCGACGATAGCCTCGACCCTGACGCGCGCTTTTTCGTAATCTGCTCTGGCGACCAGTACATCGAGCCGCGTTTCGAAAACCGCACGCTGCGCATCAAGCACATTGAGAATGTCGAACTTGCCTTCGTCGTAACCCGTCTTGGTGCGCTCAAACGCGCTCTGCGCGGGAGGCAGAACTTGTGTCTCAAGAGCTTTCAGCAAGGCCGCCGCGACTTCCAATTCACCGACTGCTTCCGCCAGCGATCCCAGCAGCGCGTTTCTCGCCGCTTCACGATCCTGTTCAGCTTTGGCAATCCGCTGCTCTGCGGCAACGATGGCGCCAGTGTTGCGGTCGAAAAACTGAAGCGGGATCGAAACGGTGGCGACCGCGGCCGCAGAATCCGTATCGGCAAAGTGGCGAACGCCCGCGCCAAACTTGATATCCGGAATGCTCTTAGAAACCTCGACATCAAGCTGCGCGTTACGACGGCCGACTTCGTCGGACCAACGGGCGAGTTCAGGATTGTTGTCGATCAGCGATTTGAGCGTTGCGAGAGATGGCACGCCACGGCCGTTGCCCAATCTGCCTGTGACCGCGCCGAAGTCGACAGTTTCCGAACCCCAGTAGATCGACAACCGCCGTTTTGCGGCAGCGAGACGTGCTTGCTCGCCCGCTACTAGCGCTTTGGCTCGTGCAGCAGCGACAATCGAGCGGTCGAATTCGATCGGACTTGCCTTACCGCCTTTGACGCGAGCATCGACGCTCGTCTGCGTCTTCTCCGCGATCGTGACGAACTCGCGCAAAACGCGGATGCGCTCCTGCGCCGTGATGACATCTACGAACGCGCGCGCAGCAGCCGTCGCGACCTGCACGCGCACACCCTCGTAATCCCAGCCGGCAAGCGACGCATCGAGATGCGCTGCTTGCAGCCGCTTCAGGCGCTTGTCGCCCAGTTCGATCGCTTGCGTCAGGCTAAAAGTTGTTTCAACGCTTTGGGCTCGCCCGCCCGCGAAGTTCTCGACCTCAACCAACAGTTCGGGGTTGGGTTTGACGCCCGCTTGAAGCTCTTCACCATGCCGCGCCTCGATCTCGATGAAGGCCGCCTTCACGGCGGGGTTATAGGCAAGCGCTCGGCTAATCGCCTCTTTGAGCGTTAGATTCCGCTCGAAACCGGGTTTGCCGAATGCGCCTGGAACAGCATGGATTTCGACCGCCCATTCCCGGCGCGGCAGATCGCGATCCGACGTCAACACGTCCGGATTGGGTACGCCGCGCGGACTGTGCAAATGCCCGTCATCGGCCATCGCAGGCATCGCTGTAAAAAGGATTGCGCACACAGTCACAGGCAACCTCGATCGATCGAACCGGCCAGAAATTCCTGGCATGATTTCCCCCATATCCCTCGGCCTATCCCCCGATAGACGAGTAAAGCCGCGCACGAGCCTCCGCCCATACGCGTTTGAAAACTTACGCCTGGAATTTCAGTTCAGAAGAACAATCGTCGCCAATGTGGCGAGGTGGGGGTCTTGCGGGACCCCGTGGGCAGGATGCCCTTGCTCGCCTGAGTCGCACAGTGACGAAACGGCGAGTGTCTGTGGGAAAGCCGGGAACGAATCACCCAAATACTTCGAATTATCCACGTGGTCGCCACTAGCGGCGGTACGAGACGAAATTTGCGTGACCGCTTGAAGCGCCACGTCGCGGCAGTCCGGAATGCTATCTGCGACAGCGCTACCTTGCGCGTCATCAGAGGTTTGACTTGCAGCACGTGATTTCGAATGCGCGGATTCCTGATGATGGTCACCGTCAAAAAGGCTCTCAATAGCCTGATGCCCATCGTTTCCGAGGCATAGCTGTAGCGGCATCGCGGCCAGCACAGTTGCGGGCGCGAAAACCATTAAAAGAATGATGGCGAGCATTTTTCGCCAAGAGTGCATGAATCAGAACCTCCGAAGACTAAACGGATATCGGAATTGTCTGTCGTGATCAAGGCACCGCAATGTCTCTCCGTGGCCAAATTGCACCAATTCTTAACTCATGCTCGCTCAGCCCCCAAGTTCCGTTGCCAGATGACGTCTCCCGGTCTTGATCGCCGAACGGCCGTTGATTTCATTGAGCGGATAAGACCGAATGTTGTCAGCCATGTCTTTTGGAACCGTTTCGATGGCACTCAGAGATGGCGCTTTCCGTTCTTGACGTCGCGCCCTATGACCGTTTTGCCGATGGGCGGGTGATGATCGGGTTAGAAGCCAGGAGCTGGCGCTTGGCATAGACGCATGCAGTAGGGATTGAAGACAGTGGGATCGGGACATGATCATGGACCGCGCACCTCCAACACGCGCGCGCTCGGTCTTGCACTTGGGCTGACGGGGTCCTTCCTTATCGTCGAAGCCGTTGCAGGCTTTCTGATGGGCAGCCTCGCGTTGATCTCGGATGCGGCCCATATGCTGACCGACACGACCGGTCTCGCGATAGCGCTTGCTGGAGTGAAGATAGGAGAACGGCCAGCCGACAGTCGCCGGTCTTTTGGCTACAAGCGCTTCGAGATCCTCGCCGCTGCGTTCAACGCAGTTCTGCTGTTCGCCGTAGCGGCATACATTCTCTACGAGGGCTATCATCGGATACTTGCACCTGAACCTGTGCAGGCATTGCCTATGATGGCGGTGGCAGCCATCGGACTTGGCGTCAATCTGATTTCAATGCGTCTGTTAAGTGCGGGACGTAAGGACAATCTCAACGTCAAAGGTGCCTATCTCGAAGTCTGGAGCGACATGCTCGGCTCGATTGGTGTCATCCTTGCTGCAATAATTATTTGGCTGACGAACTGGCTGTGGGTCGACGCCATCGTTGCGATCGGAATCGGGCTCTGGGTGCTGCCGCGGACATGGCAACTCTTCAAAGAGACTCTCAATGTGTTGCTCGAAGGCGTGCCTGACGGTATCGACTTTCAAGCTGTCGAACGTGCACTGCGAAGCGTTCAAGGCGTGCGGGATTTGCACGACCTGCACGTCTGGGCCATCACCAGCGGCATGCCGTCACTGTCGGCTCATTTGGTCATTTCGGAGCAGGCCGAGCCGGAAATCGTTTGCAAAGCTGCCACTGCACTTCTCGACGAACAGTTTGAAATTGAACACGTCACACTGCAAGTCGAACGAACAGACTGCCGCGACGGTCGCGAGCATCACAACTTGCATTAGCGTCTCGCTCATCAAGAGTGGCCGAACTGACCCGCAAAATTTTCTAGTTTTTGCCTTTGCGCACTACTGCCCAACAAGCCCGGATTGCAGACATCGGATCCGCACCAATTGCATTCCAAATTTCCAGCAACTCAATGACATCAAGCCGCCGCTCAAGGCCCTCGACCTTTGCAATGTACGATTGCGGCTTACCGAGCGCATCGGCCACGTCCTGCTGCGTTAGGCCAGCTGCCGTCCGCGCTGCAACAAGACGCCCGATTAGGTTTTTGTAGACTGTGTTGTGAACTGTCGAGGGCACGGGCGCGCTTTTGGGTTGAGACCAAGCGCACTCAGAGCTAATCCTGCTTTGGGATTATCCCAAAACAGGATTACGTATGGCAATACTCGACCCCGATGGCGTCCGCTATATCAAGCTCGGTACTGGCGGCGCGTTCGCCCCCGCTTGTCTCGAACGCGGCGAGATCCATCTCAGCTATAGGGAAGTTCCTCACGATCTGTGCCTCGCGGGGGACTGGGACCGCGTCGTGGACTGGTTCGTCCAAGATGGACGCAAGATTGGTAAGGCCCGGGATGCGATGCGTGAAATCCGCGACTTTTACAGCCTCGGCAATGATTGCCTCTGGATCACATTCGCCGATGGCCACCTGTGGTGGGCGTTTGCAGAACCCGGGGTGACTTGGCGAGGAGCCGATGAACCGGCGCTCGGCGCGCGATTGCGACAGACGATTGGAGGTTGGCGGAATACCAGCCTCGGCGGCAAGCCGCTCCGGACGCAGGGCCTCACGAGCAAACTCACGCAGGTCGCCAACTATCGCCAAACCATCTGCCGAGTCGGACACGAGGCCTATCTGCTGCGGAGGATCAATGACATTCCGGAGCCCATTGTTGCCGAGGCGGACGCAGCGAGGCAGACGATGATTGCAATTGCTGCGCGCATGATCGGGGAACTGCACTGGGCCGATTTCGAAGTGCTCGCAGACTTGATCCTCGCCAGGGGTGGCTGGCAGCGCGTCTCGGTTCTTGGCGAGTCGATGGCTGATATCGACCTGATCATTGTGCAGCCAACCTTGGGCGAACGCGCGACGGTTCAGGTAAAGTCTCGCGCCAATCAAAGCGTTCTCGACGAACACATTCGCCACTTCCAGCGATCGGGCGAGACGCGAACGTTCTTCATCTGTCATTCGCCAAACGGCAAGCTGTCAATGAATGCAACAGCAAGCATTCATGTATGGGCGGGATCAGAGCTCGCCGCTGTCGCCGTCAAATCGGGGCTATTCGAGTGGCTTATGGATCGCGTTGGGTAACGCGTCGCATCAAGCGCAAAGCTCGATACGATCAGCGCTGTGCTCGACCTGGGCGATCGGATTTGGTCGCCGACTCGCGTTATCAGCGTCATCGCAGGCGATCACAGTTGAAGCGTAATCGAGCCGTGGCGCTAAACACGCACTAATCGACATCATCAGGCTGGCCCGGCGGATCATCTTTCGGCTTGTACTTCGCCTCCCACTCTTCCTTCGACAATCGTTCTGGAAGGACGATGAAGCAGCTCGGTTGATCGGCGGCTTGCGAGGTGCCGTGGCGCTCGACATATTCCATGTAAAGCGCCGCAGCAGCAGCATCCCCAGCTGCGGATTGTTGCTTGAGAGCCATGACGATAAGCTCAAGCGTCGCATAGCGCGTGCGGGTGCCCTTCGGCTGCCCTGACAAACGCTGCACCTCACAGAGTACACGGATCGCAATTGCCTCGCGATCGTGCGTCTTCGGTGGTCGCCCACCCGGATTGCCCGACTCGCCCTTCTTGAACTGAGATGCTTTCGGCGGCTGGCCATAGCCCACCGCGTCGCTATTTCTTGGCCTTTTTTCGTCCATTGAAGCTCTCCAAAAATCGTTGAAAACTAACTACCGACAGTACATTCGACCAGATCGTCGACATCGAAGTTTTCTGCCCAGATGCATAGTCCGGGTCATCGAATATCTTTCGCTGGACGTCTTCGGGCAGATCTTTCGGTACAATAAAGACACCGCCCGTCGCCGCTTTGGGCGGCTCTTTGATGAGCTTGTGCTTCTCAGCTTCGCCGAGCACGCGCTTCATCGAAGTGACGCATTTTTTGATCAGCGACTTGCGTACATTCTGGCGCAGCATCGCTTCGTACGGATGAACGGATGTGATTCCGCCGTCGCGCTTGATGCGAATGGGACCTTCTAACGCCGCGCGAATGTCGATCTGAAATTGCGCTTTGGCCTTCGGTTTCTTCTTCGACGCAGGTCGACCATCGACGCCCTTCGCTGCGCCGGCGCTGATCGGCTCGGATACATCTTTTGGCTTGCTCATTCGGCCGCCTCCGCTGCAACAGACGGCGCTTCCTGAACCTCGCTATGGACGATTTGCGCTGCGTCGCCGCGCTCGGCGATGGCGGCAAACGACTGGCCCGTCGCGACGAGAACGGCGTCAAGCTTGGCGATAGCGGCCATGCGGCGAAGAATGACATCGCAGTAGTGCGGGTCGAGTTCGATGCCGTAGCCGCGTCGGCCGGTCTTGTGCGCAGCGACGAGCGTCGTGCCAGAGCCCGCAAAAGCGTCCAGCACAATGCCCTTGCGCTTTGAACAATCGAGGATCGCGTCGACCACGAGCGCGACCGGCTTGACGGTCGGATGCGCGGCAAGGTCGTCATTGCGGGTAGCGCTGAACGCATTGGCGCCGGCGTACTGCCAGACATTCGTGCGATAGCGCCCGTGCTTGCCAAGCTCGACGTTGTTGATGTGTGGCGCGGTACCGGCCTTGAAGACAAAGAACAACTCGTGCTGAGACCGGTAGAGCGAGCCCATGCCGCCGTTGGTCTTCGACCAGACGCAGAGGTTCTTGAACTCGGTATAGGTGCCGCTCGCGGCCGTCATGACCTCGGCGATATGCCGCCAGTCCATCGCGACGAAATGAATGGAGCCGTCGACCGAGGCCTCGACCAGGTTCGCGAAGACGAGCTTCAAAAAGCCCGCGAACTCGGCCTCGGTCATTTCGCCGGAGGCCATCGCGAACTCGCGATGCTTGATCTTGCCGAGGCCGCTGACGTGGCCGTCGATGCGCACGTTGTAGGGCGGGTCGGTAAAGACCATCTGCGCGGTCTCGCCCTCGAGAAGCTGCGCGTAGGTCTCGCTCTTCGTCGAGTCGCCGCAGATCAAGCGGTGCGGTCCGATCTGCCAGATGTCGCCGAGCCGCGTGATGGCCGGGCCGGTGACGTCAAGCACCACATCAGCCGGGTCGGCTTTCTGCGGCTTGTCTTCGAGATCGGAGATCAGCACGTCGATCTCGGGCATCTCGAAGCCGGTCACCGAGATGTCGAAATCGAGTTCGAAGGCCATCAAGTTCTGCAACTCGATGGCGAGGATCTCGCGATCCCAGCCGGCCTTTTCGGCAAGTTTGTTGTCGGCAAGAATGTAAGCGCGCTTCTGCGCCTCCGAGAGATGCTCGAGCCGGATTGTCGGGACACTTGCCAAGCCGAGCAGCTTTGCAGCTTCGACGCGACCGTGGCCGGCGACGATGCCGTTGTCCTCGTCGATGAGAACTGGATTGTTGAACCCGAACGCCTTGATGCTGGAGGCGATCTCGGCGATTTGCTTCGGGGTGTGCGTGCGCGCGTTGCGGGAGTAGGACCGCAGCTCGCCAGTCGTTTTCGGAATGATCTGAAGGTCAGCCATGACAGGCTCCGCAAAATGGGAGCCCGCACACAAAAAACTGGCGCGACTCCTCGATGAACCTTCGAAGCCTGCGCACATGCGCCAACTTCGAACCCATCGGGCGTCACGCCCTCACTTTGGAGCTACTTCGCCGACTGCCGCACATGCGGCCGGGCCTTCGACAACGTCCACATGGACGCTCTACGGTCCCGCCTTCGCCTCGCTCCAGGCAAAAAGAACATAGGCGGAACCGGCCTAGAAGGCAAGGTCGGAAACCGTAAAAACTTCAGCTTTATTAATGAGTTGCCTTTTGCCTCCTGGAGCCGGGGCAGCCATCGCTGCAGGAAACGTCAGGCGGGTTGGTCCCTGTTATTCTCGTAGCGACCCCTGATTTGACCGCAAAGCGCCCTGATGCGCCCGCAAAATTCCCTGTTATTTCCGCTGCCAATTCGCTCTGTAAGTCGCTGATATTACGCACATAATTGGCATTTTTCGGCCAATATTAAGCCCAGAAACCACAAAAATACCCTGTTATCGAGACTCGTTCGCGCCAGACTGCCTCCACCACCATTTTTTTGGCGCGCCCGACTCTCCTCCGTCGAGCCGGCCGGGCGCGCAAGGCAGTAGTTTGTTCAAACGCACTCAGCGGCGCGACTGCGCCGCCGGGCGAGTAGCCCGCCCCGTCGGAGCGCCATCGGCGCATGAGACAGAAAATGGCGCACAAACCCGGAGTTTGTTCAAACGCACTCAGCGGCGCGACTGCGCCGCCGGGCGAGTAGCCCGCCCCGTCGGAGCGCCATCGGCGCATGAGACAGAAAATGGCGCACAAACCCGGAGTTTGTTCAAACGCACTC
>JAIEPV010000193.1 GCA_019748215.1 Hyphomicrobium sp. | reverse complement strand
GATATCTTGAGACAATTTCTGGTTGAAGCCGTGACGTTATGCATGGTCGGCGGGCTTATCGGCAGCCTTTTGGGGATTGGCGCCGCCACGGTGGTGGCCAAGGCCGCGCAATGGCCGGTGCTGATCTCTCCCGGAATTATCGCTCTCGCATTGGGCGCCGCAGCGGCCACTGGCATCATATTCGGCTTTTTTCCGGCCCGCCGTGCTGCGCGCTTCAATCCTATTGAAGCGCTCCGTAGTGAATGACATATTTACGTAATTGGAACCCTATTCGTTAAATGTTGCCGCATCTCGTTAGTAATACGCGAAAAATGCGTGCCACCGTGATCGATCTCCGCTAGACCGGAGCCGCACGTGTTATATTGAGGATTGAGCCGTGGTTCAAAAAGCGAAAAAAATGACGGGTATGAACGTCGACAAGATGTCGCTGAAAGACCTCGTCGAATTGGAAGCTAAGGTGCAACGGGCCATTGCGGCCGCACGCGATCGCGATCGCGTTGAGTTGAAAAAGAAAATGGCCGAAATGGCTGAGACTCACGGGTTTTCCGTTACCGAACTGTTCGGAGGCGCGCGCGCGGGGCGCGGAGCTGGAAAAATTAAATCGGTCGGCATTGCCAAATATGCAAATCCCGACAACCGCAGCGATACCTGGACGGGGCGCGGCCGCAAACCAAACTGGTTGGTCGATCGGCTTAAAAAAGGCGCCAAACTTCCGGATTTTGCGATCTAGACGTATCGCGTTGCCGATATTTTTGAGTGGCTCCGCGGGACTTCATTTTGCCTGCGGAGCCGTTCGCCTGACCAGACTGGCCAGACCATCCATATTGGCCGACCGACGCTCGACGGCATTGGCGCCCTAAAACGGTCAATTCAAAACAGCACCAAACCGCCGCTGGAACGAAATTTACAGCTTTTAGATTGTTGGTTGTCTGGGCCCGGATCGAGTTTTCAGGCGCGTCCGTCTGCCTGTCCCCGCCGTTGACCTTAAGTAAAACCCAGCGAACTTAAGCGTGCGCCGGTTGGCACTCAGCGCTTGACACTGCTAACAGCATCTCACATATACCGGATGCGCTGACCAAGCGCGAATTTGACTTCGGTCAATTTCCGCGGTCAGCCGGACCTGCGGCTGCAAACGCATCCTGGTCTCCACCTGATAAAAATAGAAAATCCAATTGAAATCATGAGGTTGAACCCATGAAGTTTCGTCCGCTCCACGACCGCGTTGTGGTCAAGCGCCTCGAAGAAGAAACCAAGACGGCTGGCGGGATCATCATCCCGGACACCGCAAAAGAAAAACCGCAGCAGGGCGAAATCGTCGCCGTTGGTGCGGGCGCCCGTGACGAAGCCGGCAAGATCGTCGCCCTCGACGTCAAGGTCGGCGACAAGGTTTTGTTCGGCAAATGGTCCGGCTCTGAGGTCAAGATCGACGGCCAAGAGCTGCTGATCATGAAGGAAAGCGACATCCTCGGCGTGCTCGATGCCACCGCCAAGGCCAAGGCCGCCGCCTAAGTTTTTCTCTCTACCCATCGCGAACTGCATTCAAACGAGGAGTTGCTTCACATGGCAGCTAAAGACGTCAAGTTTAGCCAAGACGCGCGCGAACGCATGCTGCGCGGCGTCGATATTCTGGCCAACGCAGTCAAGGTGACGCTCGGTCCGAAGGGCCGCAACGTCGTTATTGAGAAGTCGTTCGGCGCCCCCCGCATCACCAAGGACGGCGTCACCGTCGCCAAGGAAATCGAGCTTGAAGACAAGTTCGAGAACATGGGCGCGCAGATGTTGAAAGAGGTCGCTTCGAAAACGGCAGACCTCGCCGGCGACGGCACCACCACTGCAACGGTTCTGGCTCAGGCGATCGTGCGCGAAGGCGCCAAGTCGGTTGCGGCCGGTTCGAACCCGATGGACCTGAAGCGCGGCATTGATCTCGCCGTGCAAGCCGTCGTCGAAGAACTCAAGTCGAAGTCGAAAAAAGTCACGTCGAACGACGAAATCGCCCAGGTCGGCACTATTTCGGCGAACGGCGACAAGGAAATCGGCGCCAAGATCGCCGAAGCCATGAAGAAAGTCGGCAACGAAGGCGTCATCACGGTTGAAGAATCGAAGAGCCTCGAAACCGAACTCGACGTCGTCGAAGGCATGCAGTTCGATCGCGGTTATCTCTCGCCGTACTTTGTCACCAATGCCGAAAAGATGAGCGTTGAGCTGGAAAGCCCATACATCCTCATCCACGAAAAGAAGCTGTCGGGTCTGCAGGCGATGTTGCCTGTGCTCGAAGCGGTCGTGCAGTCGGGCAAGCCGCTGTTGATCATCGCTGAAGATGTCGAAGGCGAAGCGCTGGCGACTCTCGTCGTCAACAAGCTGCGCGGTGGCCTCAAGGTTGCAGCCGTCAAGGCGCCGGGCTTCGGCGATCGTCGCAAGGCGATGCTCGAAGACATCGCAATCCTCACGGGTGGCACTGTGATCTCGGAAGATCTCGGCATCAAACTCGAGACCGTGACGCTCGCCATGCTCGGTCGCGCCAAGAAGGTGCAGATCGACAAGGAAAACACCACGATTGTCGACGGCGTCGGCAAGAAGGCCGAAATCGAAGGCCGCGTGAAGCAGATCAAGGCGCAGATCGAGGAAACGACCTCGGACTACGACCGCGAGAAGCTGCAGGAGCGCTTGGCCAAACTTGCAGGCGGCGTTGCCGTGCTGAAGGTTGGCGGCGCCACCGAAATCGAAGTCAAGGAACGCAAGGACCGTGTCGACGACGCGCTGCACGCAACCCGTGCCGCCGTTGAAGAAGGTATCGTTCCGGGCGGCGGCGTCGCGCTGTTGCGTTCGATCAAGGCGCTCGACAACGTCAAGACCGAAAACGAAGATCAGGCCGTCGGCGTTCGCATCGTTCGCCGCGCGCTGCAGACACCTGCCCGCCAGATTTTCACCAATGCGGGTGAAGATGGCTCGGTCATCGTCGGTAAGATCCTCGAAAATGCCCAGTATGCTTACGGCTACAATGCGCAAAGCCATGAGTATGGCGATCTCGTCTCGCAAGGCGTCATCGACCCGACCAAGGTCGTGCGCTGCGCACTGCAGGACGCAGCGTCTGTGGCTGGTCTGTTGATCACCACGGAAGCCATGATCGCCGACGCTCCGAAGAAGGACGCTGGCCATGCACACGGCGGCGGCGGTGGTGGCATGGGCGGTATGGGCGGAATGGGTGGAATGGACTTTTAAAGAACGTTTCGGGCCGCCCACCATTTTCGCTGGCGAACCACGGGTAAACCCGGGTCCGCTTGGCGGAATGGGTGGAATGGACTTCTAAGAACGTTTCGGGCCGCCCACCATTTTCGCTGGCGAACCACGGGTAAACCCGGGTTCGCTTGGCGGAATGGGTGGAATGGACTTCTAAAAACGTTTCGGGCCGCCCATCATTCTTGCTGGCGAACCACGGGTAAACCCGGGTTCGCTTGGCGGAGTGTGTGGAACGGACTTCTAAGAACGCCTCACTCGCCAAGCATCAATAAAAAAAATCGGCCGCCGCGATCTCTCGCGGCGGCTTCTGTATTGGTCCTACGCGGTTGCCCGCTAGGTTAGCCTTGAACTTGGAACTGATTGACGAGCGGCTGCTGCTCGCCCCAGAAAGATCGATCCTTCGCCTTGTCGAACGACTTGTCACCATCGACGTCGTTATAGAGCGATGCCCAAAGTGCTGTGCCGGCAGCCGGTGCCTTGCTGAATTCAACTTTGACGTTGCGGTGATCGCCCGCAGCCAGCGGTAAAGTGGCCAGTGGTTCAGCAGTTGCCTTGCCGCTCGCATCCATGCCGTACACAACCAGATAGCCTGGCGACGGCAGATACGCGTAGGCGACGTCGATGCTCTTGCCGTTGAGCTTCTGATTAAAAACAATGATGTCCGGCGGTGTCGGCGAACCGCCGGTGGCGGCTGCGCCGTCCGTTTTAACGGCCAGTGCTGGCGCTGCGGCGAGCGTTGCGACCGCCAGTGCGGCGGCGGTGGCTTTCAGCGTGAGGGCGTGACGAGCAAACATAGTTGTCCTCCTTTGATTTGTTTTTCGTTCGGTCGATGGGTTCAATTGCCCGATCGAGACCTGGGGGCACTGCTCGCTGAATGAAATAGCGCCTCACGGCGTCTCACGGTGATGTTGGATGAGTTGATCTCACCCACAGAACGCGTGATCGCGGTGGCGGTGCAATGTGCATCGTCGCGCCGACGCATCGACTTCAGAATTTAATGCTGTGCACAGACCTGCGGAGCCATTCGCAATCTTGCGAAACGCTGTACCTTTCTACTTACGCAATACTGCTGAAAACAAGAATTATGGTCCGCGTGAGCAGTCATGCGTGGATGGTGGCACCGTTTTGTCTTCTTGATCCAAGGAAAGGGAACTTTTATGTCGGAAGATGTATTTGGCAGACTCAAGGACTTAAGTGACGAGGTTCGCGCCCGCATTGAAGCGTCAGCGGACTGGAAAACGTTGACGGCCGTCGAACGGGCGATGGCGGAAGTGAAGGCGCTGTTGCCGGAGGTCGCGGTTGCGGCACCTGCCTCTGCTGCCGTGGAAGTTTCGGCTGAACCCGAGCCCGTCGAAGAGGTAGCTGCGCCCATCGAGGCAATGGCCGCAGCTGACGTCGAGGTCGAAGCCGACGACGCGGGCGATGCTGCGGCGATGATGGCCGAAATTGATACCGAGACCGAAGAGCCTGAAACGACACCGGCTGAGGTACAGGCGGATGCTGAACCAGAGGCTACTGCGGCTGAGGCGCCAGAGACCATGCCAGTTGCCGACATCCCGGCCGAGGATCAGGCGCTGGTGGCCGAACTGGTGACGGCAGAATCAGCTACTGCAACACCGAGCGAGGTGACCACGCACTAAGTGACGAAGCGGAACTGCTCAAACTGATCTTGAAAAGCCCTGGCTCGCGCTTGGGCTTTTTGGGTTGACCGTCAGTCTGCCAAACACATCACATCCGCTTGAGAACCGCCGACGACCAATAGCCGAAGGCTCCGTCGCGGAATTCCAAATGCAATCCGTGCCGATTGGCGGCTGCTCGACAGACGGCTTCGAGGTCGCGGCGGGGCGTCACTGAAAATCGCTGCAACCACGCCAGCATCGCGCGTCGCGCCGGCCCGGGCATTGTGTCCATGCGGCCGAAATCAACGATGTGCAGCGAGCCTGCCGGGCTGAGAAACTCAATGGCGCGATCGAAGATCGCGGGCCAGCCGGGGATCATCGACAGCGCGTAGGACACGAAGATGCGGTCGACGTGTGCGACGGCGAACATCGCGTGCGTGTCGAACGCCGTCGCGTCACCCTGGGCGAGCGTAATGCGCGACGCGTGCGGGCTGGCCGCCACTGAGCGCCCCGCCGTCTTCAGCATTTCCGATGAGATATCGAAACCGTAAAATTGCGCATCCGGGAAAGTTGCTGCCGCCTGGATGAGGTTGCGCGCGGTGCCGCAGCCGACCTCAAGTACCGTCCCACCGGGTGGGGGATCGAGTTCGGCAATCATCGTATTGCGGCCGAGCAGATAGTAGCGGCGCGTCACGTCGTAGATGAAGCGCTGATGGCGATAGATCTGATCCATCGCCTTTCCGTCGGACACCGGCGCGGCGCGGTTGTGAGCCATCGGCGCCGTCACGCGACTTTGGTATAGAGGTGGAAGCCGCCGTAGATCGCGGACCGATCGCGGGCGAAAATCTCCGCCGAGCGCTCGGCTTCGTAGGTCCAGTTGGCGAGCGTCGTCGACAGTACGCGGCCGGGCAGGATGGTTTGCGACCCAGCGGTGCGGAAGATGACACGTGCACCGGGCCGCGCCGTTCGCGTGATTTCGCGCCAAAGTTTATTCAGCGTGTCGTCGTCCATCCAATCCTGGGCATCGAGCAGCGTGTAGCAATCCAGGCTCTCGGACGGCTCGCCGGCAAGGAAGTGAATCATATTTTGCTGCATGACGCTGACGCGGTTGACGCGGGCTTTCAGGCTGAAAAAATTTTCCTTGGCGAGATACGGCGGGCACGGCAGTGCCGCGTTCGCCGTATAGCTGCGTCCGAAGGCCTGGCTGGCGAAATAGTTGTCTTTCAAATCAAAACCCGTGGCGAGGCGCTCGACGCGCTCGCGCAGCACGTCCGACATGGCTCGGGACCCGTTATCGCACAGTGCATCGTACTGCGCCGGCGGGATGCCAAGCCCGAACAGCGACGCGCGATGCGACGTCGCCCATTTGACGATTTTCCTGTCGAACAACGGCGCAAGTTCGCGATCAAAAATCTGGCGCTGCTCGGCCGGTGTTGTGGCAGCCAGCATGCGCGATGGATCAGCACCGAGCGCGCGAGCGGCGAGGTGGCCAGCACCGATGAAGCGGCCAAGCAAGCCGAAGCGGTAGAAGTTTCGGGCAAAGCGCGTGATGCGGCGCCGGCCGGAGATGTCGCGGCCCTCCCAGTAGCCGCGCGTATCAGCATCGAGGTGCGGGGCGATGAGATCGCCGTAGAGGCGGGCGTTGCGGTGATCGTTGGCGCCGCCAAAGAAGCGGAAGTATGTGGCGTGGTTCGGCAGGTGCGTCGCGGCCGCAATCTTGAGGCGCAGCAGCGCGACGTGGGTTGCGTTCAAATCAACCGCGTAAACGCGGGAAGGGTTAGCCGTCAGATAGCTCAGCGCGTTGCACCCGCCCGATGCGATCACCATCATGCGGCTGGTCGGCGTGATGCGCAGCGCCTCCATGTCAGCGCGCGGGTCTTCCCAAATCTGCGGATAGACCATCGAGCGAAAGGCGAAGCTGAAGGTTCGCTCCAGAATGCCTTTCACGCTCAAAACACCGCTTTGGTGCACGGCCTCGCCGAGCAGATCGGCGGTCGACGGCGTTTCGGCTCTGGCGGAAAGGGTCACGGCAGCTCCTTGGCGGTTGGCTGACGACCGTCGCTCGGTTGGTCGGCCGGGTGAGATTGCTCGATGGGCTTTGGCGTTATGCGGCGTGAACCAGTTGGCGAGATGCGAGCGAAAGCGCCGTGCGTGCCGCCATCACGTCTTTCCAACGCAGAATTTCGAAGGTGCCGTCGTGGCGCTCGCCGATGGCGGTGCAGCTCTCGACCCAATCGCCGCAATTGAGGTAGTGAATATCGCCGATGCGGCGCTCGTTGGCATGGTGGATGTGGCCGCAGATGAGCCCCTCAGCGCCGCGACGGTTGGCTTCGTGTGCCAGCGCATCCTCGAACTCGCCGATGAAATTGACGGCGGTTTTGACTTTCAGCTTGAGGAAGCTGGCCAGCGACCAATGATCGAAGCCGAGCAGGCGGCGGATAAAATTGAGCGGAATGTTGAGCGCCAGCGCCACGTCGTAGGACCGGTCGCCGAGAAATGCCAGCCAGCGCGCGTAGCGCACGACGACATCGAATTCATCGCCGTGCAGCACCAGGTAGCGACGGCCGGATGCGGTTTCGTGGATGGCATCGCGGCGGACTTCGATGCCGCCGAAATCCATGCCGCAATAGTCGCGCAGGCCATCGTCGTGATTGCCGGGAATAAACACGATGCGTGTGCCCTTGCGCGACTTGCGCAACAGCTTCTGCAACACGTCGTTGTGGGATTGCGGCCAATGCGGGCCGCGGCGAACTTTCCAAAAGTCGACGATGTCGCCAACGAGATAAAGAGTTTCGGTCTCGACGCTTTTCAGAAAGTCGAGGAGCGCGCCGGTCTGGGCGTTGCGCATGCCGAGATGAATGTCGGAGATGAAGACCGTGCGGTAGCTCAGATCAGTCGTCAGCATCTGCCCGTCGTCCCTCCAACGCCATCATGCGGAGATGGCCCCAGGGACGGGATTCATGTTGCAGGCGTGTGACGGTGGGATGCGGCGTCGTTGCTGAAAAGCGCGATCCGTTAGAAAAATACTTTAAGGCTGCATGCGCTGAAAGATGCGTTCCCAGACGAACAGCAGCACCGTGTCGAGGATGCCGACAGCCAGGAAAGCCATGGCAATGGTTTGCACCGATGTTTCCGGCAGGCCGAAGTCGATCCCGCGCACGCTCACGGCCAAGGCGGCGATCAAACTCAGCAGGGCAAGGATAGCGAAAACGATTTGGACAACCCTGAGCGAACGGTCGCGCTCATGCGTAATCTGGTCCACAGGCACACCTCAACGCGATACAAAACAATCGGCCAGCCGCCGCGACACTAACCTGGAGCAGATCGTCAGAAAAGCATTATTTTAAGGCTTATTTAACCATTTTTGCGACGGTTTTTACGGCAATTCAGCAACCAAAGCAGTGAGCCGTGCGCGCTGCTCGCGGACATCGTCAGGAAAATCGTGCGCACTCCACCACGCTTCAAATGCCAATAGAATTCGGCCGACGTCGGGGCCAGGCGCAACGCCGAGCGCCAGCACGTCCCGGCCCGTGAACGGCATGGTTGGCGCGACCCACGAGACGGCGGTGGTGACCCGTCGATGCCAATCCGCGTTGGCAATTGGAGCGGCTGATGCCGCCCACCCGTGCACGAGCGCGCGTCGGATGGCTGCGTTGCCATGGCGATAAACGAGCTGACGAAGAACCAGATCCGACGCAGTAGCGGCGACGTGTGCGGGAATGCGGATCGCGTCGGCAAGCGCCTTGCTTTCGGGTGTCGACAACCGCAGTCGCGCTGACACGTCGGTCGCATCCACGTCGCTATGCACCGCCAAGGCGGCCAGACGATCGAGTGGATCAGCAGCCATGCCGAGTCCTGCTTCGATGGCCTGCAATCGCCGCAGCCGATCGACATGGACGTCAGTCTTGAAGATCGCCGTCGTAATCGACACCGCGTGCATCGTTGCGATCACGTCGGCGGCGCGCTGCGACGCGAGCAGGGCCAATACTTCCGTTCGCACGCGCTCGGCCGATAATTGGGCGAGACCCTCTTTCAGGCTCGCACAGGCCGCGAGACCCGTGGCATCGAGCGCACCTTCGCCATACATCGCCGACATTCGAAAAAAGCGCAGAATGCGCAGATAATCCTCGCGGATGCGCGCGCCTGCGTCGCCGATGAAGCGAACGCGACGATGGGCGAGATCGTCGCGGCCGCCGACCAGATCGATGATGTTGCCGTCGGCCGTGCACAACAGCGCGTTGATCGTAAAGTCGCGGCGCAGCGCGTCTTCGGTCCAATCGGTCGTGAAGGCGACGACGGCGTGCCGGCCCGTGGTTTCGATATCGCGGCGCAATGTCGTTACTTCGAAGGCTTGCCCGAGCCCCACGATCGTCACCGTGCCGTGCGCCAATCCCGTTGGGTACACCGCAAAACCTGAGGACTGCGCGAGGGCCATGACGGCCTCAGGCAACAGAGGCGTCGCAAGGTCAATGTCCTTGACGGCAAGGCCCAGCAGGCCATTGCGGACAGCGCCGCCGACGACGCGGATATCGGCGCCACGATCTTGAAACGCATTGAAGATCGCGCGAAGCGGCGCAGCACTCAGCCATGGTGCGCTGAGGCGTTTCGGGAGGACGCTCGGTCGCGGAGTGGCGTTCGTCATCAGTCGCACTCGATCAGATCGGTGGGTGTCGCCTTGTCACGAGGGAGGCGATGTGCGATGGCCGGGCTCGATGTGGCCATCCTTGAAGATCGGCGGCTGGTAGGCATCGCCCGGGCGATTGCCCTCGCGCGATGAGAGCACGGCTAGTGTCATCAGCATCAATAACACGCCGAGAGCAAACAGCGTCACCAATGGCGCATCTTTCAGAATGCTGCCCAGTCCCGGCCAAGTGTTCGACTTGAACGCGATCCACGTAATGTAAAACAATGTCGGCAGCAGAAAGAAAAACAGGTTTTCGACGACGATGCGGATCATTCCTGAAACAAGCTCCGATGGAGGGATTTGAGAATCCCTGCCGTTGCACCCCAGATATAGCGCTGTTCGAAGCGCATGGCATAGAAACGCCGCTCTCGACCCTGCCATGATCGGTGATCGACGCGATGGTTCGCTTCGGCCATCAAAAACGCCAGCGGAACTTCGAACACGTCGGCCACCTCGGACGGCTCGGCGACGAGATCAATCGGCGGATGAATTAGGGCGACGACCGGGATGATGCGGAACCCGGTCGCTGTGCGATAGGCCGGCAAATAGCCGAGCGGCTCGACCGCCGCCGGGCTTAAACCGATTTCCTCATTCGCTTCACGCAGCGCGGCAGCAAGTGGCGACGGATCGGTCGGTTCGATCTTGCCGCCAGGAAACGCAATCTGGCCGCCGTGCGCTGCGAGATGGCGCGTGCGTTCAGTCAATAGCACCGTCGGAGCGGCGTGCGCGATGATGCCGACCAGAACGGCTGCGGGGCGAAAAAGTTTTGGCGGCTCGCCATCGGTTGACGGCGATGACCCTGTCAACGTTGACGGGTTGAGGTCGAAATCGCTTGGCCCAAGTTCGTGGTCGGCAGAATAGTCGGCGGCGGCATTGTCGCTTGGATGCAGGCGTGCCCTGGCCAGCCGTTCGAATGCGGCGGCTTCGGTCACTGCTGGCGGGGTTTGCGGCGGCATGGCAGGATCTGTCATGTGAGATCAGGTTTGCGAGACTGGTTATTCTCGAGTTTGCGACGTTGCGGCGACCATCGGCAGCTGTGCCCTTCATGAACGGGCTTGAATCATTATAAGGTCAAAGTCTCAGGCGACCGTAGCTGATGATGGATTCGCAATTGAGAAGTCGTTTTGGCGGTTGGCGTCGCGCCGGGCTCGGCGCGTGCGCTTGGCTGTTTATCATCTGGGTGTCGTTTGGCATGTGGCCGACGCCCGCCGTTGCGCTTTCGACGGTCGATTTTCTGGCGACCTTGTCCGAGGCCGAGGCCAAAGAGTTTCAGTCGTGGCGCTCGGCGCGCCGCGCGCACGATGCCAAGCTTGATGGCTATTGGGATGAAGTCGATCAAAAGCGGTCGGAGCGCAAAAAGAAACGCGCGGCGAAAATTCCATTCGATAGTAGCGATTATGTGATGCGCCTGCCGCCAGCCTACGCCGGTCCAAACCTCGATGCGGCACTCGCCAAGAAATACGAAAAATTTGTCGCCGCGCAAGACAAGGTTGATCCGTCTCCGCGTCCGGAGATGTCGACGGTTGCCGACTATCTGGCGACGGCCAAGCGTGTCTACAACTTTACACCTGAGCGGGTAAGCGAGAAAGAATTCAAGCGCCGCTATGCCATCGAAGCGCAGCGCTTGGGGTTGAGGAAAGATCAGGTCGTGCGCGTGTATGCCCTCGAAACCGGCGGCATCGGCACCTACGACATGCAGGCCGGAATTCATCCGATCCGCAAGACCGGCCGGCCCATCTCGAGCGCGCTGGGCTATGCGCAGCTGCTTGACGCCAATTCGGTCAACGAACTCTACAAAGCCGGTCCGGCATTCATGCAGCGGCTCGAAGCGATGGTCAAAAATCCGAACAATGCGCCCGCCCGGACGGCCCAATTGCGCGCCAAACTTTCCGCCGTAAAACGTATGTACGCCAACGTGCGCTCCATTCCATTCGATTGGGGCCGGCAGCAGGCTTATGCCAAAACACCGGAAGGCATGGGCGTCCATGCACTCAACATCGACGCCGATATCGGACCGATGTTGCAGGCCATCAAGCTCAGAGGTCTAAGAGACACCGCCGACAAAGCCGGTCGGTCCAATCTTTCCGGCGCCGAGATCGAACTGATGAATCTATCCGGACCCGCAACCGGGTTGGAGATGATGCAGCCGGCGGGCGCGAAAGCCCCGACAACCAATTTCTTCGCCAGGCGGGCCTATTACGTCAATAAAATGGTCATCGGCCTGACCGGCGAAGGATTACTCGCCGAACTCGACCGGCGCATGGACAGTGCTGTCAAAACGCCGGGCTCGGTCGAATTCGCGGCCGCGTTTGATGCCGCAATGGCCGAACGCTGACGAGGATTATTCGTCATATCCTCAGCATAAATTCGCTGTTGGCGGGCAGCTCTCCGGGATTACGGTGCGAGCCAGCAGGCCAGCGAGCCGATGGCTCAGCGTGCGCCCGCGCCGCGAGCCTGAACAACGGCCCGGATCATAAGAAAATGTGGGAGACGCATCATGAGCGACCGACAGCACAAGCCTGAGACGATCGCCCTCCATGGCGGGTGGCGCGCCGATCCCGCAACGGGTGCCGTCGCCGTGCCGATTTATCAGACGACCTCGTATCAGTTTCGCGATGCGGCCCACGCCGAGGCCCTGTTCGGGCTCAAGGAACTCGGCAACATTTATACGCGCATCATGAACCCGACGACCGACGTGCTGGAAAAGCGCGTGGCGATGCTCGACGGCGGCGTCGCGGCGCTGGCGCTCGCCTCCGGGCAGGCGGCGTCGGCGCTCGCGGTCCAGAATTTGGCGCGCGCCGGTGACAACATTGTCAGCTCGACGGACCTCTACGGCGGCACCTGGAACCTGTTTGCGAACACGCTGAAGGATCAAGGCATCGAGGTTCGCTTTGTCGACCCCTCGGACCCGAAAAACTTCCGGCGGGCGACGGACGCCCGAACCCGCGCCTATTACGCCGAAACGCTGCCCAATCCGAAGCTCGTGGTGTTCCCGATCCGCGAGGTGGCCGACATCGGCCGCCCGCTCGGCATCCCGCTGATCGTCGGCAATACGGCGGCGCCGCTGTTGGCCCGGCCGTTCGATCACGGCGCGGCGGTCATCGTTTATTCGAGCACCAAGTATCTTGGCGGACATGGCACCTCGATCGGCGGGCTGATCGTCGATGCCGGCACCTTTGACTGGGGCGCGCACGCCGAGCGCCAGCCGACGCTGAATACGCCCGATCCGAGCTACCACGGCGCGATCTGGAGCGAAGCGGTAAAGCCGCTTGGACCCATCGCGTATGTTCTGAAGGCCCGCGTCACGCTGTTGCGCGATCTTGGCTGCGCGCTGTCGCCGTTCAATGCGTTTTTGATCCTCCAGGGCATCGAGACGCTGGCTCTTAGAATGGCGCGCCATTGCGAGAACGCCAGCGCGGTTGCAGCGTTTCTTGCAGGTCGTGCCGAGATCGCTCGGGTGATCCATCCCTCAGTGCAAAGGGGTGCCGAGCGCCAGCGCGCCGACACATATCTTCGCGGCGGATACGGCGGTCTTGTTGGCTTCGAACTCAAGGGCGGACGCGCTGCGGGCGGACGCTTCATCGACGCGCTCAAGCTGTTTTATCATGTCGCCAACATCGGCGATGCGCGCAGCTTGGCGATCCACCCGGCAACGACGACGCACTCGCAATTGTCGGCAGCCGAGCAGACGGCGACCGGAGTGACGGATGGCTATGTGCGGCTATCGATCGGCATCGAGCACATCGACGACATTCTCGCTGATCTCGAAGCCGCGCTGACGGCTGCGGCTTAGCATGGCAGCCGTAACGGTTGGCGAGTCAGCGCCGTTACGGCCACTTCACGACCGGCGGCATGGATGACAGGATGCTGTCGACGTTGCCGCCGGTTTTTAGACCGAACATCGTGCCGCGATCGTACAGCAGATTATATTCCACGTAGCGGCCGCGGCGGATCAATTGTTCCTCGCGCTGGGCATCGGTGTAAGGCATCTGATAATTACCGCGCACCAGCATTGGATAGACGGCATTGAAGGCGCGGCCAACGTCTTGCGTGAAGGCGAGTGCTGCGTCCCATCCGCCCTGGTCCTGCGTTGGTGTCAGATAATCGTAGAAGATGCCGCCGATGCCGCGCATTTCTTTGCGATGCGGCAGATAGAAATACTCGTCACACCAAGTCTTGTACTTCGCATAGTCGGCGATGGCGTGCTTGCCACAGGCGCCGTGCATGGCGGCATGAAAGGCCAGCGTGTCGGCATCGGTCTGCGTTCTGCGCGCGTCGAGCACCGGCGTCAGATCAGCGCCTCCGCCAAACCACCATTTGCTGGTGACGACCATGCGCGTGTTCATATGCACGGCTGGCACGTTGGGGTTATGGGGATGGGCGATGAGCGAAATTCCCGACGCCCAGAAATTCGGATTTTCCTCGGCGCCTGGAATTTGCTTGCGGAACTCCGGCGCAAACTCGCCATACACGGTGGACGTGTGCACGCCGACTTTTTCGAAGACTCGGCCGTGCATCATGCTCATGACGCCGCCGCCACCCTTGGCACCGTTGTGATCGGTGCGCTCCCACGGCGTCGCAACGAAGTGACCGGGCGCGGCGTCGCCGTGCGGGACTGAGGCGGGCAAGTCTAACTCCAGCTTTTCGAGCGACTGGCGGATGCTATCGCGCAAGCTCTCGAACCAGCTTTTTGCCGAGGCTTTATGGTGCTCCAGCGAAGCGTCCGTGTCGTTCAATACAGCAGGAGAGGGCATGAAGGGGTCCGTTGGTTCTTGTCTTGCTTTCGACGTAAGTGATCCTTATCGCTACTGGCAACCCGCGATCAATCATCCGTATTGCTTTTCAGCCGCCTCACCGAGGCATGGCTGCTGGCTGTGCGTTATAGTCCGTGAATAGGTTACTTCGTGCTGGCGCGCATCTTCTCCTGGTTTGAAAGCCGCATCGATCCGTTTGCCCGGCCTGGCATCATCCAGCCGCCGGCGACGCTCGGGGCGTTTTATTGGCATTTCATCAAGCCGATCTGGCCAGCCTTTGCGGTCTTGCTGGTCGTTGGCTTCCTCGGCTCGATCACCGAAGTCATTCTGTTCGCGTTCATCGGCCAGCTCGTCGATCTCATGCGCGTGTCGCCTAACCCGGCGACATTTGTCGCCGACAATGCAGCAACGCTCGGGGCCATGGCGTTTTTGGCCTTGGTCGCGCGGCCGGTGATTTTCTTCGGCCACGATCTGTTGAAGAGCCAGGTTTTGGCAACCACGTTCACCAATCGCGTGCGCTGGCAGACGCACGGTTATGTGCTGCGCCAGTCGATGGGCTTTTTCCAAAACGACTTCGCGGGCCGGATCGCGAATAAGATTGTGCAGACGGCGCCGGCATTGCGCGAAAGCGTCGTCCAAGCGATCGACGCGATCTGGTATGCTGCGGTGCAGTTTTTTGGAGCCGTGGCGCTATTCGCCATCGCCGACTGGCGGCTGACGCTGCCGCTGCTGGTGTGGCTCGTCTGCTATTGCCTCGCCATTCGCCACTTCGTGCCACGCATCAAGGAGCGCTCGACGGCGACGTCGGAGGCGCGATCGATGCTGGTCGGTCGCATTGTCGATAGCTACACCAACATTCTGACCGTCAAGCTCTTCGCCCATGCCGATCGCGAAGACAGCTATGCCCGCGTCGCTTTTCGCGAGCAGATGGAAAAATGGCAGCACTCGCTGCGCCTGATCACGACGATGGAACTGTTCATGTCGTGCCTCAACGGCGTGATGATGGTCGCGGTCGGGGCCATGGCGCTGTGGCTGTGGACACTCGGCGATATCACCACGGGCGCCATCGCCACCGTGCTGGCCCTCACCGTGCGCATCGACACGATGTCGGGCTGGGTGATGTGGACCATTTCGGGAATTTTCGAGAATATCGGCGTCGTGCACGAAGGCATGGAAACGATTTCGCGCCCAGTCGCCGTGATCGATAAAGCCGAGGCGCGGGCGCTCGCCGTGCCGAAGGGCGAAATCCGCTTCGACGCCATCCGCTTCCACTATGGCATCGCCAAGGGTACGCCGGGCGGCGAGCCCAACCGCGTCATCGACGGGCTGTCGCTGACCATCAAGCCCGGCGAGAAAGTCGGCCTCGTCGGCCGGTCGGGTGCTGGCAAGTCGACGCTCGTTAATCTGCTGCTGCGGTTCTACGATCTCGAAGGCGGCCGCATCTTGATCGACGGCCAGGACATTGCCGGAGTATCGCAAGACAGTTTGCGCGCCCATGTCGGCGTCGTGACCCAGGACACGTCGCTGCTGCATCGCAGCGTTCGCGACAACATTCTCTATGGCCGTCCCGAAGCGAGCGACGCCGACGCGATCGCCTCGGCACGGCAGGCCGAGGCGCATCAGTTCATCGGCGGGCTTGAGGATATGCGCGGCCGGATGGGCTACGACGCGCATGTCGGTGAACGGGGCGTTAAACTGTCCGGCGGGCAGCGCCAGCGCATTGCCATCGCCCGGGTGCTTTTGAAAAACGCGCCGATCCTCGTTTTGGACGAAGCCACCAGCGCCCTCGATAGCGAGGTCGAGGCCGCCATCCAGACCAGCTTAACGACGCTGATGGCTGGCAAGACGGTGATCGCCATCGCGCACCGGCTGTCGACGATCGCTGCCATGGACCGGCTGGTGATCATGGACGAGGGACGCATCGTCGAGGAAGGCTCGCACGCCGAGTTGCTCAATCGTGGCGGTATTTATGCGAGCCTCTGGCAGCGCCAATCCGGCGGCTTCCTGGATCGAGAAGCCGCTGAATAACATATATAGAACAAGGAACTGTCACGACTTGGCCAGTGCCGAGGTGATAATTAACCATAGCGTGAGTGTATCCGTTGCACGCAATTAGTTAGCAACCACTTTGAGCGCATAACTCTACCCGAAGCATGAGCCATCAATTGGCGACAACCGCGACGGGATATGTAAATGCGTAAATTGATTCTCACCGCCTGTGCAGGCGGCGCTCTCGCGGCTTCATCTCCGGCCGTCATCGCCGCGACGGCCAATGTGCCATTCGCTGGCCTTGTGACAGCAACGTGCGTGCTGACCGTGGGTACGCCCGGCGTCCTCGCCCCCAACACAGATTTTACATCGTTGAACTCATTGGCTGCCGGCGGCACCCCCGGCAGCGTCGCCATTTTGAGCACGGGCGCATCCTTCAAGGTCAGCGCCATTGCACCAACCGTGTTCACATTGGCGCCGCCCACTGGTGGCGACAACGTCAGCTTCGCGTCAACCTATCAAACGACCGGCGCCACAGCGACCGGCACGACGCCAGGAACAACGCAAACGACCATCGGTGCGGGCACGACGAACATGACGGTCAATCTGGCGGCCACAAAATCCGCCGGCAACTTCACGGGTGGCGCCTACGCCGCCGAAGTGATCGTCCGATGCGAGTAAGCCGCAAACCAGCAGGCGCGGCAGTGCTTGCTGGAGCTGCCGCGATGGTGATGGGCCTCACGGCTGCGACACCGTCGAACGCTCAGGCCATGACGCCGATGCGGGGCGAAGTCAAAAGCTTCTCCGACAAATTCGCGCTGCGGGTGTTTCCGGCCAATCCCTATCCGCATCGCATCAGGGTGGAGGTTCGCGTCTACGACGAAACCTTCGCACCGATTGCCGCGACCGTGATGCCGCAAGCCGCGATGCTGGCGCCACAGGACAACAGAAGTTTCATGGTCGTCGTTCCGTTCGAGGGCCAGACGGAACGCCGCGTTCGAGTTTGCACTGAAGCCGTGCCTTTCACCGACCAGACGACGCGTTTGAGGACACAGGTATGCGGCCGATTCATCGCCTACAAAATGAACTGATGGCGATCACCTGTGTGCTGGCGTCGGCGGGCTTCGCCGATCGCGCCAGCGCCCAGTTCGTCAACGGCAACAACGGCTATGGCCAAGGCTATTATAGCAGCCAGAACTACAGCTACGGCCTCAATCTGCCGCAAGTTCCCGTGCCGACCGGGCAGGATGAAATTCGCGCCGCCGACGGCACCGCCTGCCGCTCCAATTCGGCCAGCAACAATGCCTATCTCGACATGGGCGCCATCGGCTCGCAGGGCTATGGCGGCGAGTACGACCAGGGCACGTTCTATGGCCGTTTGATTGTTCCGCTCGGCGATATTCCCAAGCGTCTGGATTGCACGGCACTTTATAATCTGGAAATTCAGCGTTTGCAGAACGAGCTCGCGCTCATCCGCGCTGGAGCCGGCAATATCGATGTGGGATTGTCGAATAATAGCGCGCCGATGAAGGTCGCCGGTCCGCCAGTGATTGCCGGACCGCCCGGCGCGGCCAAGGCCGCAACGGCCGCGACGCCTGGCCGGCGCGACAAGGCGTGGGCTGAGACTGGCTGGAGCAATACCGGGTGGCAAGGCGCGGCAAAGGTCGGCGCAGCACCGTCGCTGGCGCTGCAACCGATGCCCGTGCAAGCTGCACCCATCAGCCCCATGGCATCGCAAAGTGTCGGGCCGCAAAGCGATGCGTCGGGCGCAGCGCCACCCACCGCGACGTCGAGCCTAGTCATCACCGGGTCGATTGCCACCGAGCAGGCACCCGCCATCGATCAAGTTGAAATCTTGCCGTGGTCCACCGAGCCAGCCATCGGTCCGCGCGCCGTCGTTCTCGGCCGGGCACCCGAGTCGGTTGTGGTCGCCGTCAGTGACGCCAGCGGCGACGAAAGCGTTTCAAATCTGATGATGCAGGCCTTCGGCGGCGGGCACTAGTTACGCGCCACGCCGGTGGCTGCTGACCTCATCGGCGTGACGCGTCGATGCGATTATGCGCTCGTTCGCGACGTGCCTCAGTCGGTGCGGCCTCGCTCAGCATCAAAACTGCAACGCCCCGTCTGACGGGAAAGAAGCGGGGAACGCGCTGGGCATAATCGGTGTACGCCTCGCCGTAGCGCGCCACCAGCCACGGCTCTTCATTCAGCGCCATCAGGG
Source organism: Hyphomicrobium sp. (assembly GCA_019748215.1). GTDB lineage: Bacteria > Pseudomonadota > Alphaproteobacteria > Rhizobiales > Hyphomicrobiaceae > Hyphomicrobium_B. Next base: position 11,597 of record JAIEPV010000193.1, on the reverse strand, counting down.
CATAAACCGCCATTAGCGCGAGGGCCAAGCCGCTGACGATAAGGCTCGAAGATCCGGCCGTTAAAAATCCGTAAGCCACGATCGCGGTCGCGTATTGCGGATTGCGGCTCCACTCATAAATGCCGCGCGTTTCGAGGCCGCTCGCCTTGCAGTACGTCGCCGCGCGCCCCAGTGCCCACAATGCATAAGCATAAACGAGGCCCGACGCCGCCGACATCGACAGCAGCACAATCCGCATGGCGGAGGGCGCTCCGGTTTCAAGGTCGGCCCAAACACTCAAGACCGCCAGCACCAGCACCGTCACGTTCAACGTGCGAAACAGCGACCAGTAGGCGGCGCTGCGCAGCGACTTCGCCGGAGGCGCCGGCCAAATTCGCAGCGTGAGAGTGTACCGGCCGCCGACCAGCGCCGCGATCAACAGCGTCGCCGCCACGATACCCGTGATCGCCAGAAAGCGGACGAGAGACATATCCACGATCATCGGCAGCCAAACCTGTCAGAGATGCGGATGCCCGCTGCACCGCTATCTCCGGCTCGTGCCCGACTCTCATGTCACCCGTGCGACGCGTCGACGCTCGGTGGGCACGTCAGGTCTTGCAGTCGGTCAGCTGATCGGCTTCGAGCGAGAACGAGTACGGCCCGGTGTCTTTGACCTCGACATTTTTGACGAGGCACGAGCGGCCGTCTTTGTCCTTGATGCGCACGTCGTACATGCCCGACGTGATATCCGTCAGCGGCAGCCGTTCATCGGCTTCGGCGTGGTTGTCATCGTCGTTCTTGGTCTGGTTGTCGCCGAACTTTTCGGTGCCAGCAGGGGCCATGAAGACTTCGGTCAAATCGACGCCGGTCAAATTCCAGAATTTCATCTTGGCCGTCTTGGCTGCTTTGTCGTCGGCGTCGGCCAACGCCACGCCGGCCAGCGCCGCGCCGAGGGCGCAGGCCATCAGGCTGACTGAAATCGTCTTGGACATGTCGAGCGTCTCTCCTCGGCTGTATTTTTTGTCTTGCGGTGAGCGTACGCGCCGGGCCGTGCCGTCAGACCATCGGCGCAACGTCGGCGTCAGTATAGGACTGGAAATCTAGCCCTTCCAACAAGGTTCAAAGCCGCTCAGCTTCAGCGCGCCAAGCCTCACTGTGCCAAACCTCAGGATGGAAGGCCGCCGGTCTGGCGCAGCGCTTCCGCCAGCACGATCCCTGCGGCGACCGCGAGATTGAGCGACCGCAAGTCGACCCGGATCGGAATTTTCAGCCGGGCATCGACCCCGGCGTGTACGGCGTCCGGTACACCGGCGCTTTCCCGTCCCAACATTAGGGTATCCGACGTCCGGAACGCAAAATCGTAAATCGACGTCGAGGCACGGCTGGTGAGCAGCACGAGCCGTCCGCCCGAAGCTTCTGGTGCCAATGCAGCCAGGGCCGTCCGGCTGTCGAGAAAGGCCTGATAGCTCGCATGCCGTCGCAGGTCGACGTGATTGAGGTAATCCATGCCCGCCCGGCGCAGGGCCCGGTCGGATATGTCAAAGCCGGTCGGCCCTATGACGTCCACAGGCGTCGCGAAACAGGCGGCAAGCCGGAGGATCGTTCCGGTATTCTGCGCAATGTCGGGTTGGTAGAGCGCTAATCGCATGATGCGAGGTGCGCTGGCACGCAACTTTCTGTCTACTTTGTTTGATGCGCCAAATTGCCTCTCGGGCCGCGACGACGGCGTCCTTGAGACGCACCCGAAACGCTGTCAGAAGAAGTCCGTGAGGCCGAAGGATTCTGGTGGTCGAAGGTAAGTTTTTAAGGCGCAACCGGTGGTCTGCGCATACCCCCATGATCGTAATGAAGGCAACTCCATCTTTTTAAGCTGATCGACTTCGGAGGCACTCGTGACATCTCACGTTGAAGATGCGAATCGCCGGGATTTCTTGGTGGTCGCTGGCAACGCGTTTGCAGCCGTTGGCGCGGCGTCGCTAATTTGGCCGTTCGTGCAGCAAATGAATCCCGATGCGAGCGCCAAGGCGCTGGCCTCCACCGAGATCGATCTGGCCCCGGTCAAGGAAGGCCAAGCCATCACCGTCATGTGGCGCGGTAAACCGGTGTTCATTCGCAATCGCACCAAGGACGAGATCGACGCTGCCGCCAAGGTCGAACTCAGCGAGCTGCCGGATAGGGAGGCCCGCAACGACGGCTTGTCTGGCGCCGAACCGGCCGTCGATGCCAATCGGGTTTTGAAGGGCCATGAAAACTGGCTGGTGCTGGTTGGCATCTGTACGCACCTCGGGTGCATCCCCAAGGGCCAGAGCATGAACGACGCGCGCGGCGATTTCGGCGGCTGGTTCTGCCCGTGCCATGGATCGCACTACGATACGGCTGGGCGTGTCCGCAAAGGTCCGGCGCCGCGCAATCTCGAAGTGCCGCCCTACGCATTCATTTCCGATTCCAAGATCAAAATCGGCTGAGGAGCAATAAAGCTATGAGTGGTCATTCCTCGAGCTATCAACCAACATCGCGCTGGGGCAAGTGGTGGGACGAGCGCCTGCCGGTCGCGCGCATGATGCACGGTCAGTTCGTCGATTTTCCGACGCCGCGCAACCTCAACTACATGTGGACTTTCGGCGGCATCTTGATGTTTTGCCTCGTGGCCCAGATCGTCACCGGCATCGTGCTCGCCATGCACTATCAGCCAAGCGACACGGCGGCCTTCAATTCGATCGAGCACATCCGCCGCGACGTGAACTACGGCTGGATGCTGCGTAGCTTCCATGCTGTCGGCGCTTCGATGTTTTTCATCGCCGTGTTCCTGCACATCTTCCGCGGCCTCTATTACGGGTCGTACAAAGCGCCCCGCGAAGTGCTTTGGATTCTCGGCGTGATCATTCTTCTGGTCATGATGGCGACGGCGTTTCTTGGTTACACGCTGCCGTGGGGTCAGATGAGCTTTTGGGGTGTGACGGTCATCACCAACCTCTTTTCCGCCCTCGACACGATCTGGGATGGTTTAGGGACCGGCATCGTTGAATGGTTGTGGGGCGGCTATTCGGTCTCGGGCGTGACGCTCAACCGGTTTTTCTCGCTGCATTATCTGCTGCCGTTCGTGCTGACCGGAGTTGTTATCTTGCACATCTGGGCGCTGCACGTGGCCGGCCAGAACAACCCGACCGGCTTGGACATCAAGCAGCCCGCTGAAACCGTGCCGATGCATCCCTACGCGACGTCGAAGGACATCGTGGCGATGTTCGCCTTCCTGACGCTGTTTGCCTGGTTTGCATTCTTCCTGCCGGATTACCTCGGGCACGCCGATAACTATATCGAGGCCAACCCGCTGGTCACGCCGCCGCACATCGTGCCGGAGTGGTACTTCCTGCCGTTCTACGCCATCCTGAGAGCGTTCACCGGATCGTTCCTCGGCATTCCGCTCGGCTCGTACGCCAAGCTGTTCGGTGTCGTCGCGATGTTTGGCTCGGTCATCATCCTGGCATTTGCGCCGTGGCTCGATAGCAGCCGGGTGCGCTCGGCCAAGTATCGGCCGATGTACCGCATGGCTTTCTGGGCCTTCGCCTTCACCTGCGTCGCGCTCGGCTATCTTGGTTCGAAACCGGCGGACGGCGTTTATGTGCTGTGGGCGCAGATCTTCACAGTGCTGTATTTCGCTTTCTTCCTTGTGGCGATGCCGGTGCTCGGCCTTATCGAAACACCGCGCAAGCTGCCGAAATCGATCAACGACGCCGTACTCGGTTCAGGCGGGCATGGGATGCCGGCTGGTGCCACCGCCGCGCCTGAAACGCGCTGACGCCAGGAGAGACTTCATGACACGTCCATATCTCGCAGCGGCAGCATTGACGGTGGCCTTGGCAGCAGCGCCAAGCCAGCTGTCAGCCAGCGAAGCCGGCCCCGAAATCGAGCGGCAAACCTGGCCGTATTCCGGCATCACTGGTCAGTTCGATCAGGCGCAACTGCAGCGCGGCTTTCAGGTTTACAAGGAAGTCTGTTCATCATGCCACGGCTTGAAGCGGCTTTACTTCCGTAACCTGGTACAGCCGGGCGGACCGGAATTTCCAGAAGAGGGTGTGAAGGCGTTGGCCAACGAGTGGCCGAACCAAATCACCGACGGCCCGAACGATGATGGCCAGATGTTCGATCGTCCGGCGAAGCTGTCCGATCCCATCCGCGGTCCCTACAAGAATGACAAAGAGGCGCGTGCGGCGCAGAACGGCGCGCTTCCGCCAGATCTGACCTTGATCACCAAAGCCCGTTCGGTGGAGCGTCACGCTCACTGGACCGTCCACCCGTTTTTGATGCTTGGCGATATTGCCAAGGGCTATCAGGAAGGCGGTTCGGACTATGTGCACGCCCTGCTCGCCGGCTACGTCGACCCGCCGGCCGACGTCAAAGTCAACGACGGTATGTATTACAACACCGCGTTCCCGGGCCATCAGCTCGCCATGCCGCCGCCGTTGAGCGAAGGCGTCGTGACCTATCAGGACGGCACACCGGGAACTGTTGAAAATTATTCCCGTGACGTGACGGCCTTTCTGGCTTGGACGGCTGACCCGACGCACGATCAGCGCAAGCGCATCGGCTGGCAGGTGGTTTTGTATCTGCTGGTGACAACCGCGCTGCTGTATCTCGGCAAGAAAAAAATCTGGGCGAACATCAAGCACTGAGCGGGGGTCGCATCAGACCGCTTCGAACTTAGAAAAAAGACCCCGGAAACGGGGTCTTTTTGATTTTGACGGAGGGCACGCGCAATCCGGCCGACCCTCGCGAACACTTGGAAGTCCCGTCGCGGGGGAACGAAAGTGAGAATGCGCCCAACAAAAACGTCATCCTCGAGCGGGCGCGTGCGGTCTTCCGCGCAAGCGCGCTCGGGGATCCAGCGTAAAAATCGTCGAAGACATAGAAATGTTTTGCGCCTTCGGCAGACGATGCGCTGGATCCCCGGCTATCGCCGCGCGCTGTGCGCGCGCTCCGCCGAGGATGACGATTCTTCTCAGCTGGCGGCCAGCCCTCGCGACCACTTGGAAGTCCCGTCGCGGGTGACGGCGGCTCGCCAGCGACAAGCCAGAGAGAAACGGTCAGGCTCGGGAAATAGCCTAACGTTTCATAAGTCCGCCATCCGCCGATTACGCACTCGCCAGATCATCGAAATCGGCCATGATCGGCGAGAGCAACGGCGAAATCAGCGCGTTGGCTCCGCCGATGTTGAGCGCCTTTTCAGCCGCTGGTATAATTCCTGGCAACTCCATCTTGATGACTTGAGATAACGTCCGGCGCGCGTCGGGTGACAGTCCAGCGATGGCAGCCTTTACGCTTCTGACGTCGCGCGCCACGCTTTGCAATTCGGTGATGGCAGCTTGCGCGCTCGGTTCGTCGGTGATGCCCGCCAGCGTTTTGTTCAAGCGGGTGATGCTGTTTTTCACCATTTCGGCGGCGCTGGCCGATGGTGCCGCTGGCGCGCTGAGCGATGCCGTCGGCTTCGGCATCCGGTGCGCAAGCCCATAAAGGCCTGCCGCGAGAAGCGCGCCGCCGATCGAGGCAACAAGCAATCGCTTGAGGACGCCAAGCGCGCGCGATGGCGGTGGCGGTACGCCCTCCCACGGATCGGATTTCCGCTTCACTTCCGCGATCGCCGGGCTGGATTTGACGGCAGTGGCCGGCTTTTCGAGAGGTGGTATGGGGGGCCCCGCAGGCTGCGCCGGTTGGACCGGGGTCGCGGGTTTGCTTTCGACTTGAGCGATCGGCGGTACGGACTGAAGGGTTTCAAGACGGGTTTCAGGCGGCGTCACGCGCGTCTGGGGTGGCGTCTGCATGCCCGCTTGGGTCATGGCCGTCTTTGACGGTGGCAGCGGCGGCACGGACTGTTCGGTCGGCGCGGCTGCGGCCGGTTGGTGAGGCTGAGCTTGAGGCTGAGCTTGAGGCTGAGCTTGAAGCTGAGCCTGAACCAGCGGCGGCGGAGCTGCCGGCGCCTTGGCTGGCGCTGCCAACGGCGGCGCGGCGCTGATCGACGGCTTCGACGGGCTCGCGGCCAATGCCGCTGCCGGGCCATTTGCCGTCGCAGCGGGTGGTGGCGATTGCGACGCCGTCATCCCGCCCATTTCGGCTTGACGGCTGCGCTCGGCCGCCATCGAAGCTGCCGCAGCAGCCGCTGCCACATCGACGCGCATCCGGTCCGGCGTGGCGGGGCGCGCGTCCGCTGCGTCTGTCGCCATAGCTGTGTCGACGGCGGGCGCCGCAACGGCCACCGGTTCAACAGAGGCAGGTGTACCCGCCAGCATGGTTGCGGCGACCGACGGGGCGATGTCTGGACGCGGCATGACAGCTTCGAACGGCTTCGGCGCGTTAGTGGCGGACGCGGCGAAGGCGACAGCTCCGGGCGCGAGCGTTCCGGCGACCGACGGCGGGCTCAACGTGATGGGCGTCTGCGCCGCAGGTACGCTTGCTTTGGCGCTCGGATCGGGGAGTGGCGGCAGAGGTTCCCTTGAAATCACTCTGGGTGCTGGCGGCGCAACGTCCACGTCCACCGGCGGCAATGTGGCAGCAATCGACGCGGCAATTGCAGGTGGCGGCAGATTTAAATCTGCCGAGACCATCGGCATCGGCTCGGGGGCGGGTGGATAGGCAGCGCCTCCCGGTGGCAAGGTTGCCGTGATCGAGGGCTGTGTGGCAGGTTCTTGCGTCATGGTCTCGACCTCGATTGGGGTTGCGGCGTTTTCAATTTCAATAGGCGTTTCTGCGCCGCGCGACACGGGTCCGGCGCCGGTTGCGGGGGTCGCTGCCTGGGTCGGTAATGTCGGCATGATGCCATCGATCAGGCGCGCAAATCCCGGTGGCAGTGCGGCTGCGAAGGCTTCGGCTTGACCGGTCAGTAATTTTCCGAGGCCATCGGCGTTGAGACCCGCTGCCTTTTGCGCCAGCGACAGATGCCCGAGCACGACGGGCGCCAACAGTCCAGTCAGCGATCCGCTTTGTATTGTGTTTAAGCCGGTGAACTTCCCGATCGCCGAGATGAGCGCGTTTGTTGTCGGCAAGCCAAGCAAGGCGACGAGTGCGCTGCTGCCCCCCTCCACAAATGGCGCCTGCCCCGACGTGCCGAGAATAGTGCCGAACGATCGCAGCGTGCTGGCGTCATTCCGGCTCAGCACGCGGCCAAGTTGCGCTGCGCCGCTGCTCTTTTCCATCGTCGCGGCAACGGCCAATAAAATGCCGGGGACAGCCGCTGACATCGCCTTCGAGACGATCCCTTGGCCAAGTCCAAGGCTCGATGCCATGCGATTGATGAGGGCTGGAGCAAGATAATGTGAGACGCTCGTAACAAGAGACATGTCGTCGTGGCCTTTCGGGACTGCAAACGCGTTCGTCGGTCGGCTTTGAGGCGGCGGGCGGAGGTGACCGTGGCGATCCGGCTCCGGGCGAGAGAGCACCACAAATGGGCGCCGCGCATCAATACATTGGTGCAAAAACAGTCAGCTGATTGATTTGACGTGTGCCCGATAGGGAACGGCAGTGCCGCTGAGCTTGCGAGCCAGGCCCGATCGACTAGGATCGCAGTCGCTGGTCGGGGCGCCGGCCAATCGAGATCAAACAGGCAGTGAAGGACGCGACGATGACGAACGCCGTGCTTGGAATCGTGGGTGGCAGCGGTTTCTATGGTCTCCCCGGTCTCGAGAACGCCCACTGGCAGCAGGTCGATAGCCCGTGGGGAGCGCCATCGGACGAAATTTTATTCGCCGAACTGGCCGGACTGCCGATGCGGTTTCTGCCGCGCCATGGTCGCGGACATAAGCTGTCGCCGACCGACATTAACTATCGCGCCAATATCGATGCGCTGAAACGCTCCGGTGTCACCGATCTGGTGTCGATCTCGGCCTGCGGGTCACTCAAGAAAAAGTACGAGCCGGGGCACTTCGTGCTGCCCGACCAGTTCATCGATCGCACGTTCGCGCGCGAAAAATCCTTCTTTGGCACGGGCTGCGTCGCCCATGTCGCGCTGGGCGATCCGGTCAGTCCGCTGCTGGTCAAGGCGGTCGAAAAAGCCGCGAAGGCCGAGCAAATCACATGCCACAGCGGCGGCACCTACCTCGCCATGGAAGGCCCGCAGTTTTCAACGCGCGCTGAAAGCAATCTTTATCGCTCTTGGGATTGCGACGTCATCGGTATGACCAATATGCCGGAAGCCAAACTCGCGCGCGAGGCCGAGCTTTGCTACGCCACCGTCGCCATGGTCACAGATTACGATTGCTGGCACGAGGATCATGCTCACGTCGATGTCGCCGCGATCATCGCGCTGATGCAGCACAATACCGAAAAGGCGCAGCGCTTGGTGATGCGGCTGGCGCGGGACTTTCCGCGCGAGCATCCCGCCTGTCCGATCGGTTCGGATCGGGCGCTAGACGTGGCGATAATCACATCGCCGGAGGCGCGCGATCCGGCGTTACTGAAAAAGCTCGATGCCGTTGCAGGCCGCGTATTGCGCTGAGTTCTGCCGGTACTCTGACGAAACGCCGGTCAAGGGATGCGATCGGTAGCAAGCGCCTACTTGCAAGCGCCTATTTACAAGCTCTGGCACTGATATCGGCGCTCCAGCCGCCGGAGGAGGCGCTGTAGCTGACGCTCTTTCCAGTGGCGCGTTTGAAGCTGGCCCAGGTGCTGCCGTATTCGAAATCCGTAAATGACGACCAAGCCTGGATGGCGGCCGCAAGCGCCGCCTGCTTGGTCGCGCCGGTGCCGCTGCCGTAGTGGTAATGGTCGGACATACAGATCCGTCCGCGTTCTTTCCGCACATTGTGCATGTCGGCAAAGCCGGTCTCATCGGCGCGGACAGGTGCGGCCATCAGTATGGCGAGGAGAGGTGCCATCGCAAAGCACAGCCGGCTGACGTGTCGATGGCGCATCACGGAGCTTCCCTCAAAACATGACGATTAAGGTATGAAATTAGCGGTGGCTCGCGCTGAGTTCAACGCAATCAATACGCTGTGACAGCCGGAGTTGGATGTGCTGTGGCGCCGGGCACACAGGAGACGTGCCGACGATCAATTGACGCAGGCGCAGGCGATCGTCGCCGCAGACGCAAAGCGATGCTCGCCCATCGTGAGGTCGGCCAAACTGTTCACACTACTTTGGGTGGCTAGCTGCCGACGCCGATTAGAATTTTGAGTTTCACGAGATCGGGGAAGGCCAACTGCACAATCGCACCGAGCAGCCACATAACTACGCCAAGCAGAATAATTGCCGGAATGGCGGCGATGACGGCTTTCAGAAAAAAGCTGACCAGATGCATGAACGGCACGTCGAAGCGGCGCACAGATGCAGGGTACGGCATATCGATGAGCGACGGCTGGACATCTGCGGGTGTCGCGATCTGCGGTGCCGCAACCGCATAGGGGTCAGGCGACGTCGAAAGCGAGGGAGCCGCCGCCCGTTCCTGAGCGGCCCGCTCGCGCGCCTCGCGGGCCCGCGCCTCTTTTTCGCGGCGGAATGTGCGCGGCAGGTCGTCCGACGTCTCGTCGCCGAGCGGGGTAAAGCCATAATCCGCCGAAGCCATCGGGCCCTGGGCCATTGTCACAAATCCTTGTTACGGACACTCAACATTGCGTTGCCGGGCCTGACACGATAGCCACTCGACTTATGCCACGGTGTCCTGGCGCCAGCCTGCATGCGGGCGAATCGCTTGGCGGCGTCATTTCCTCGTGGTCTTGTAATCCTGTTCGACACATAACGCTATTTTGCGCCTTCAATTTGACGGGAGTAGAGCCGTTGAAGAGCCTCGAGAAGTTGATCCGCACCATTCCTGACTATCCCAAACCCGGCATCATGTTTCGCGACATCACGACATTGCTCGCCAGTCCTAAGGGGCTGAAAAAGGCCATCAAGGCTTTGGCCAAGCGGTTCGATGACGAGGACATCGACGCTGTCGCTGGCATCGAGGCGCGGGGTTTTATCTTGGGCGGAGCGATTGCCGACCGGCTCGAATGCGGCTTCATTCCGATCCGCAAAAAAGGCAAACTTCCCGGCAAGACCATCGGCCAGGAATACAAACTGGAATACGGGGTCGACATCATTGAAATCCATGAGGACGCCATCGAGGCCGGGTCACGCATTCTGATTGTCGACGATCTGATAGCCACCGGCGGCACGGCAGAGGCGGCCGCCATGCTGATCCAGCGCTCCGGTGGCGTGGTCGCGGGCGCCGCCTTCGTCATCGACTTGCCTGAGCTTGGCGGCATCAAAAAACTGACCGCACTCGGCATCGAGACACACGCACTGGTATCGTTTGCCGGGCATTGAGCGAGGTCGGTAATGGCGGTGAGTGCCGAGCATCTGCTGCTTTTTCTCGAGCGCATCGCCACGTGGCAGCAGCAGCCGAATGTGCCTGTGGCGTGTCCGCAGTGCGACGCCGGTCACCTAGCCATCATTGATCGCTCGGCGCGGCCCTATGCCGAGTGGTATGCCGTCTCGTGCGCCGCGTGCAGATTGGATGAAACCATCCACATTCCGCTCGGCCCCGCCGTCATTGGCGGATACGACTAAGCAACAGCGAAGGCCCCACATATGAAGCTGAACGGTCAACCGGCGCGGACGATCTGGCTCAACGTCGATGGTTGGTCGGTCTCCATCCTCGATCAAACGCTGCTGCCGCATCGTATCGCAACGGTGACGCTGCGCACCCTCGACGATGCCGCTTACGCAATCCAAGCCATGCTGGTGCGTGGCGCGCCTCTGATCGGCGCGACGGCAGCCTACGGCCTGGCTCTGGCGTTGCGCGCCGATCCATCGGACAGCGCGCTCGCCGAGGCGGTCGCTGATCTCGCCGAACAGCGGCCGACAGCCATCAATTTGCGCTGGGCCTTGCAGCGGGTGCGATCGGCCGTTGCGCCGTTGCCGCCCGATCAGCGCGCCGCCGCCGCCTACACGGCCGCGCAAGAGATCTGCGCCGATGATGTCGAATGCTGCCGTCGCATCGGCGTCAACGGCCTGGCGCTGATCCGCGAAATCGCCGCTAAAAAACCCGGCAAGCCGGTCAATATTCTGACGCACTGCAACGCCGGATGGCTCGCCTGCGTCGATTGGGGAACGGCGACGTCGCCGATCTACCATGCGCATGACGCTGGCGTTGGCGTGCATGTGTTCGTCGATGAAACGCGTCCGCGCAATCAGGGTGCGTCGCTCACCGCATTCGAGCTCCAGCATCATGGCGTGCCACACACATTGATCGTCGACAATGCCGGCGGTCATTTGATGCAGCATGGCGAGATCGATCTGGTGATCGTCGGCACGGACCGCGTAACGGCGCTCGGCGATGTTGCCAACAAGATCGGGACGTATTTGAAAGCGCTGGCGGCGATGGACAACGGCGTGCCGTTTTACGTGGCGCTACCTTACTCGACCATCGACTGGACAGTGTCGCACGGCATCGACATTCCAATCGAGGAACGCAGCGCCGGTGAAGTGCTGAACATTCAAGGCCGTTTGCCCGACGGCAGTGTCGCCAGCGTCGCCATCAGCGCACCGGGAACCGTGGCGCGCAATCCCGCCTTCGACGTGACGCCGGCGCGGCTGATCACGGGGTTGATTACCGAGCGCGGTGTGTGTGCGCCGTCGCGCGAGGGATTGTT